>DYOW01000014.1 GCA_020720325.1 Desulfobulbus propionicus | reverse complement strand
CTTGAGGGAGCATTTCGAATCAGTCCCCTCTCCCCTTGTGGGAGAGGGTTAGGGTGAGGGGTAATAATCAGAGCTTATTAATTTTTATTAATTTTTTGATGATTTATTAAAATGGTTTATTAAAAATGAATACCTTATCACTTAAAAACAAAAAATTCACATATAAAGAATATCTCTTAATTGAGGATACAAAACAATATGAGATATTAAGGGGAAATCTTATAAGTTACCCCACACCTACCTCCTATCATCAATGGTATCGCAAGAATATCTCTATGATTTTAAATGGTTTTGTTAGAAATAATCAAATTGGCTATATATTTTCCGCCCCTACAGATGTAATCCTTGACGAGGAAAATGTTGTGCAGCCAGATTTAATATTTATAAAACAGGAAAACAGGGATAAAATTCAAAAAAGGGGGATTTTTGGAAATCCTGACATTGTAATTGAGATTGTATCCCAGTCAACTTTGACAAGGGATACATTTGAAAAAAGGGATATTTACGAAAAATTTGGCATAACAGAGTTCTGGCTTGTATATCCTGAAATGGAATGTGTTCAGGTTTTTGCTATTGAAAATAACAAATATCATATTTTTTCTGAAGGCGCCGTGGAGTCCTATGACAATAAAATACTTCCAAACTCGGCAAAATCAAAGGTTCTTGAGGGATTAACAGTTAAACTTGAGAAAATATTCATAAAAATATAAATTAGGGATTAAATAAAAAAAATGAACCTTGCAAGAAAATATCTGCCGCATTACACATACAAAGACTACAAAAACTGGGAGGGAAACTGGGAGATAATAAGTGGGATTGCTTATGCAATGTCGCCAGCTCCTTCTATTAATCACCAGCTTATAAATGGCAATATCAGCATTATTCTTAATGAAGCATTGGATAATCGCACTGATTGTTATGCGCTTTTGCCTGTTGACTGGAGAATATCAAAAGACACCATTGTGCAGCCTGACAATTCAGTGGTCTGTTATAAACCAAAGGGAAATTACATAACTACACCACCTGTCATAATCTTTGAAATCCTCTCACCTAAAACAGAAAACAAGGATATTCGTGTTAAATTCAAGCTATATGAACAGGAGGGCGTAAAGTATTACTGCATAGTTGATCCTGATGAAAAGCTTGTGAAAATCTACCAAAATTATCAGGGCAGATATGCCAAAGAGGCTGACATAACAGACGAAACATTTGTTTTTAATATAAAAGATTGTGAACTATCCTTTGATTTTGCAAAAATATGGAAAAACATTTAATAATGAAGTCAACAGGTTATTAAAATGATTTTTTTTAATAAAATACATCAGGAATGCTTTGAGATGATTATTAATTTTATTATTAATGCCTATAATCAAAATCTCATAAGCCTCGCTGTCTATGGTTCATATGCCTCTTCCACACAAAAAATAAATTCTGATATTGATTTACTGATAATTTTGGATAAAAAAAAGGAAAAAAAATATGAATGGGATTTTTTTTATGATAATATAGAGTTAAAAATAAATCCTTTTTCCCAGAATTTATTCAATAACTATAAGATAAGCATGGATATTTCCCCATATATAATATCAAAAGAACAGGCAGGTTTTTTTCAGCCAATTTATCTTGATATGACAGAAAATATCAGTATTTTATTTGATAAAGATGAGTTTTTGCAGAATATTTTAAATAAATTAAATAAAATAAAAAAAGAGTTTCATTATAAAAAAATACCTTATGCAAATAAATTTATCTGGGATATGTCTTCCAGACCATTAATACAAAAAAGGCTCTAACTTGGGAAATGACAGGCTTATAAACGATTATCTTATAAAATCCCATATTCGGATAAAGGCATTATATTTCTATCTTGAACATAAAGATTATCCTGATGTGGTGAGAGAGGCTCAGGAAGTGGTTGAACTTTTGTTAAAAGCCCTTTTAAGGAGCGTGGGAGCAGAAATCCCAAGGATACATGATGTTGGAAGGATATTGGAACAATACTCTGATTTTTTCCCAGATATTATAAAAAATGATATGGAAAACATAAAAAAAATCTCCAAAGAATTACGCAAAGAAAGGGAGCTATGTTTTTATGGGGCTGAGGATTTTATCCCGCTTGAAGAATATACCATTAATGATGCGGAAGATGCCATTAAAAAGGCAGAATTTGTTTTTAATATTGTAAAAGAGGCGCTTGGTTAACCTATGCAAATAAACAAAAATAAAATTGGCAATGGAAATCCTGTCTATATTATAGCAGAAATGTCCGCAAATCATGGCGGCGATTATGAAAGGGCAGTGGATATTATCCATGCTGCAAAGGAATGTGGGGCAGATGCAATCAAGCTTCAGACATACACTGCAGACACATTAACCCTTGACTGCAATGTAGCGCCTTTTTTTCTTGAAAAAGGTCCCTGGGCAGGTCAAACAATGCATGAACTTTATAAAAAGGCTTATACACCCTGGGAATGGCAGCCAAAACTTAAGGAAATTGCTGATAAAATTGGCATAACATTATTTTCTTCACCTTTTGACATATCGTCTGTGGATTTTCTTGAAAAAATGGATATTCCTGCATATAAAATCGCATCCCCTGAAATAATAGAATATCAATTAATCGCACACATAGCAAGAACAGGAAAACCAATAATCATGTCAACAGGAAAGGCTACGCTTTCAGAGATTGATAATGCAGTGAGGATTGCCAAAACAAACGGCTGTTCACAAATTGCCTTGCTTCACTGTGTCAGCGAATATCCTGCGCCTTTTGAGCAGATGAATCTAAGGACAATTGAGGCATTGGAAAAAATTTTTAATATACCGGTTGGGCTTTCAGACCATAGTCACGGAATTGGAGTTGCTATTGCTTCTGTGGCAATAGGCGCAACAATAATTGAAAAACATTTTATTATAGATAAATCTATGAAGACAGCCGACAGTTTTTTCTCAATGGATAAAGATGAATTCTCCCAGATGACAAAAGAGATTAGAAATATTGAAAAGGCAATGGGAACAGTATATTTTCCTACAGAAATCAACAAAAGCAGAAGGTCTGTCTATGCAATCATGGATATTAAGGCAGGGGAGATTTTTTCAGATGATAATATAGGAAGTTTCAGACCAGGTGGAGGGCTTATGCCTGATATGCTGGATTTAATAAAGGGTAAAAAAGCGCAAGGTGATATCAAGAGAGGAAGTTATATTTTTTGGGAGATGGTGTGATAAAAAATTAAAAACTTTCTATGTTTGTTGTTTTTTGTTCTTTTTGAATAGAATTAAAACAGCATGAATCTGATGTTGATTGTCCGGGCATAATTTTGTTTTCGTATAAATCAGCTATTGGAAAACAAAGATCATAATCATTCCATTGTAAATCTCCATTATCCAACTCAAATTTCAAAAATTCATTGGGATCAAGATATTTTCTTATTAAAGGATTTAATGAGGTGGATAAAAAAGGAAAAAAATCAATGTATTGCGAGGTATTGTCATTAAAGATTAATCTTAATTTATAATCTCCCTTATATTCTATTTTTATGATAAAAATCTCTGAATTATCTGAAATCATAAAATTTTCTTTTCAATATTCTCGCAAGTCATTTTTTTATGCAATACAAAATAATTGATCCATTTTTCAATGATTTTTTCAGAATATTTGTTTACAAATATTTCAAAATCTTTCAAAATTGCCGGCGACAAAGGCATTTTGCCTTTTACTTTCTTTATGTAAACTTCCTTAACTTTTCCTTCATCAATAATAATTTCAGCCTTTGATTCTTTTCCATCATATTTTCCATGCACATGAATTGGTTCATGTTCATTGCTGTAAAATAAAATAATTATTCCAAGATAGTTATAAATTTTTGGCATAACAAGAGCAAAGCACATCAATAACTCTCAAATACATCCTATGTCCTTTCATTAACCAGAATGCCTTTTAACATATCTTTAAACATATCTTTAAGTGATTTACTAATCTTTAAAAGATATTCAGGCGGAAATTGACTTATCACTTCATCTGTGCTTTTATTTAGTAGCTGTGTGATCCAGGCATTATCAAAGTTGGAATCAACCTTAAAGTTAATCTTGTTTCTAAAAAATTCAATATCAGATTGAATCTCACTTACAACTTCCTCAAGCTCTGTTCTGGTCATTTTTTCAAGATTCTGGATATCCTTTTTCGCCATATCAGCAATCGGTTTGCTGATATTTGTGGATTCCTGTTTTGGCTGTGCATTATTTACCACTTCATGGGATACATTTCTTGTTCCTGCAAGATATGATGTTCCTAAACTTGTTTGCGCTGCGCTTGATCTTATTTCCATTTTAAACCTCCTTGTTTATTTTTAAGCATCATGACTTAAAAAGAATGGTCTTTGATTTTGTTTACTATGATATGACATTATAGCTGTCTTGCCTTTTTTCATCAAATTAGCTTCATTTTTCATTTCTGATTTCATTTTTTCCATTTCAAAATAAATCATTGCAAGATTATCCATTATAACTTTTAATCTCTCGTTCCAGTAGAGACCATCTTCAATTGGAATAACTCCCGCATTAAGCTTTGCGACCAGTTCATCAATAGAAGTCCTTAATATCTCATTATACATATTAATTTTATTCTGTAACTCATTAATGGATTCAAAAAATTTATTTCTATCCGAATTTAATAAATCAAGGACTTGAGATTGAAATTTTTCAAATTCTCTAAAGATATTGTTGACTGTCTTATTAAAATCATCGTTTTCCATATTAATTCCTATAATGCCTGTGGCCGCTGATAAGTTGCGGCTGAATTGCTATAATTAATCTGCCTTGGTGGCGCGCCACCAGTATTACTATGTAATTCTTCCCTGGAGCAATTATTTTTTTTATTTTCGTCCGCGATAACTTCCTGCCACATTCTTCTAAGTTCGATAATATACCGAATTGACCTGTCAATTATTGCTTTATCATTGGTAAGATTAACCTTTGGAAGCTCCAAAAGAATCGCTATATAAAGACCTCTTAAAAAGGCAGCCTGTTCGGTCTCGCCACGAACAGCAATTAAAAGCTCATTTATAATTTCAATAACTTTATATAATGCTTCGCTTCTTTTAACAATATTGTCTTCATCTATACCCTGATTGACAAGATGTAAATTCTTAATGCAGACATCATAAAGCATCAAAATCAACTTATAAGGATCTGCTGTTAATACCCCAGTTGTTCCGTAAGCGCTTGCTCCGCGTGTCATATTCATTCTCCTTAAATTTTTTTTTATATTACTTTAGCTATTATAATTTGCCAATGCATCAAACTGACTGGTCAGATAATCCTGAATGGCCTGCATCTGCGCCATAACCACATCAAGCTGTGTGAATTGTTCTGTAAGGTGTGTAAATTTTTCATCAAGTCTTGTGGTTGTTGAGGTTATTTCATTGTCAATATCCTCAATTCTGCTCTGGGCAGTTGTTTGCTCTAAAGAAAGAATTCCTGTTCCATAGTAGGTTAAGGAGTTCATTTTATCCGTAACCTTATCTGCAAAACCCTTGACAGTGTCATTTCCAATGAAAAAATTTTTCACATCATCAAAATTATTTTCGATTGCATCGTCAAGCGTGGTTTCATCAATAGTTATTGTCCCGTCTTCGTTAACAGAAACACCAAGTTCAATCATGTTTGTTATAGAACCGCCCACATCAACGTTGGTGAACATCAAATCAGTTATTTCAGAACTAAGATTTTTAATTGAAGTTAAATCGGTTAATAATCCGGGATTACCTTCCTCATCGTAGCCTGTCTTGTTTTTGATATCTGAGACAAGGGTATTAAATTTCTCAACAAAACCCTTAATAATATCTTTAACGGAAGCGGTATTCACCCCTACTTCAAGGGATGAACTGCCTGTGCTGTTTATATTTAAAGTAACACCTGAAATAATATCTTTTATATTGCTGTTGCTGTTTCTCTGATATGTAATTCCATTTACTGTAAGTTCTGTGTTAAGCGAAGCGCCGCCTGATCCCTGATTTTCATCCAGGGCAAAATCCCCAAGCTGATTTGTTATGGTAATTCTTGAAGACTCACCGGTATTATTGGCATTTATGGCAAGTTTATATGGATTAGCGCCTGTGCCTGTATTAACAACGCTTGCGGTTACTCCAGCGTCTTTATTGTTTATAGCATCAGCAAGTTCCTGTAATGTGGCATTTGCGGAAACAGTAACATCAACCTGATTCCCCGAGCCAACTGTGAAACTAAAAGTCCCTCCTGCCACAGAGGCAATCGCATCTGCGGAGGCAGCTCCGCTTTGGGAAATCCATGAGCTTTTTGTGGCAAGTCTTGAGACACTTACCTCATGGCTTCCGGCAGTTGTGCCGTCAACAACGCTTGCGCTTATAACAGAAGAATTGCCAACATTAACGGTTCTTCCCATAAAAGTGGTATTTAAAGCAAGGCTTAACGCATCACTTTGTATATCAAGAACACTCTGATTTATGCTGTCAAAACCAGCGAGCTGATTATTTATTTTTGTTATGCTGTCATTAAGCGGTGTGATGTAGGCTTCTTCGTCAATTTGCCTTAATTGATCCAACATGCCTTGTAAATCTAAACCAGAACCAATTCCTAAAGAAGATATTGTAGCCATAAATTTATCTCCTGCTAAATTTTTTTAAGTCCATTGTTTTAACATGAACCAATCTGTGTCCAAGCATATCAACTCCTGCCTGACATTGTTCAAGAATAATATAGCCGATTAAAGGTTCATACATTCCATTTTCAGGTTTCATGTCAATAAATAAAACTTCTGAAAAAACCGGACGGAAACCTTCAAGCTGTATCATAACAGGGCCGCATATATCACCGGTTTTAATTGACTGATCTGAAAGTTCCAATTCAATTGTGTCAATCTTTTCAAGAACGCCGAGTTTCTGTCTCCATGCAATGGGTAAAACCATATAGGAAGCGCCTGTGTCAACAAGGGCATCACACAGAATTTTCTGTTCCCTGTCTATTGCATTTGAAATTTTTACCGGCGCAACTATTCTGCCCATTCTTAAATTACCTTAATTCCTTAAACATATTGCCAAAATTAAAATCAAAACAACAGTAATCTATGTCAAAACTAAAAATTTCTGTTGCAAACTGTCCGCTAACCAAAAATTTATTATATTTTAAACAATAAACATCAGCAATTAATTGTGAAGGGTCAATTATTACATAATATTTAACGCCTTGTTTTTCATAAATCCTGAACTTATTCACCCTATCCTTATCAATAGTTTTAGGTGAAAGTATCTCAAATATTATTGCAGGAGTTGTTCTTATAAAATTCTCTTGCATATCATCATCACAAACAACCATATTATCAGGACAAACAACAGTTTTATCACTTATAATCCAGTCAAGATTAAAATATGACCGGCATTTTTGACAGTTTTCAAGTTTTTCAGCAAGTTCAATGGCAATATTCAAGCTTATTATCTGATGTCTTCTCACTGGCGAAGGGCTCATTGCAAAGGGCAAACCCTCAATAAGTTCCCATCTTCCTTCCCATCTTTCATAATCACTGTAATCATAGTCAGGAAGAACTATTAAATCTCTGACATCTTGTTTTATTGCCGTTGATGCCGCCATAATTTCTACTTTTTAAACTCATCAAAAATTCTGTTAAAATCAAAACTAAACTCGCAATATCCTATATCAAAATTAAAAAAACCGTTTTCAGCCTTTGTCCGTAAAACATATTTGCCATCATTAATTTCATAAATTAAGGCAGTCAACTTTAAAGGCTTAATTATTATAAAATATTTTACCCCTTGTTCCTCATAAATCCTGAACTTGATTTCAGTGTCTTTTTTTCTGGTTTTTGGTGATAATATTTCAAAAATCATAACAGGCGGACTTGTAATAAAACGCCTGTTTAAGTCAAAATCACAAATAACACAATTATCAGGCTGCAATATGGTTTTTTCAGACACCTTCCAATCAATGGGCAAAAAAGCCTTGCATTCCTTACAATCTTTAAGTCGTTCTTCAAGTTCTGCTTCAATTAAAGAGGACATTCTTTGATGTCTTAATGAAGGCGAAGGGCTCATTGCAAAGGGCAAACCCTCAATAAGTTCCCATTTTCCTTCCCATCTTTCATAATCACTGTAATCATAGTCAGGAAGAACTATTAAATCTCTGACATCCTGTTTTATTATCGTTGCTGTCGCCATAAAAAATCTTTAATTTCTCAAATACAATTTCCTCCCCCTGTTTAACCAGAGGGAGGAATGTTTATTTATTAATTGAATGTTAATTGTTAAGGTTTACTGGAAGAATCTCATTACGCTCTGGAAGTCTGCATTTGCCTGTGACAACGCGTATTGTGACACCTGCTTGAGCACCTGCATCTGTGAGAAGGTTGTGGACTCTTCAGCCCAGTTAATTTGTGTGATTGTGGCTGAAGCTGACAGAACATTGGTGTTTGTTGTTCCAAGGTTTGCAATAGTGCTTGTAAGCTGGTTCTGAGAAGAACCAAGATCGGATTTAACCTTGGTTATGGCGCTTATCGTAGCGTCAACAATGGAGATCGCAACCTGCGCATCTTCCTGAGAAAGAACATTAATGTCAGAAAGTCTGTAGCTTTCAAGGTTTTCAATAGATGTGGTTGCGGAAGCTCCGGTGCTTGCGGATGCTGTTGGAGCAAGCGTAGAGCCTGACATTAAGACAGAATTAGCTTTAAGTGTCATGGAATTGTCTATTCTGTTTGTTCCAGATGTGGTCAGATCGCCTGTCAACACGGTCCCTGCTTGATAAAGTATTGAGCCAGCGCCCCAGATATCATCAGTAAGAACTGTTCCTGCCTTAATCGTTGAAGCAGAACCAATTACAGAACCAGCTGCAAGGGTCATATCGCCGCCAAGTGTTGCAGCGCCACCTGAATCAATCTTTGTATAACCACCAATAGTAGAGCCTTTGCCAAGAACAGAAGTGCTTTCAATCACAGAACCTGTTTTTAATAACATATCCCTTGTGACAACAGCATCGCCACTTAGTGTAAAAGCCCCACCAATTGTTGAACCATCTAAAAGATTTGTTGCAGCTACACCACCTATCCTTGAGCCTGCAAGAAGCTTCATGGTTTGCGTTAAGGTCATATGATTGTCAAGATTAAGGTCTTTATCTATTCTTGAACCAGCAAGCAATGAAGAATTGCTTTGTATTACTGAATTTGCCTGAATAAGCATGTCAGCAAGAAATGTCGCGTCGCCTGAAAGTGTGACATCAGCAGCTATTGTTGTGCCAGCAGCAAGGCTTCCTGTTGTTGTGTTAATTCCTGTGGTCAAAGTAGTGCCTGCTGTAAAGATAGCTCCGCTTTCAAGGATACTTCCAGCCTTTAAAAGACTTTCAGTGTCAACGGTTGTATCACCTTCTACTCTTGCGGTTCCGCCAAGAATTGTGTTTGCTTCAATTAAAGATGTGCTTGCAAGAACAGAACCAGCAAGAATTGTGCTATCCTGTGTTGTGGTGATAGCAGCCTGACGAAGACCTGAGCCTGCAAGAACAAAACCAAGGGTAGAGCCAGCCTGAAGGATTGATGAAGATATTATTGTGCTATCTTTGGCAATAGTAGAATCAATAATAGTATTTACATCGCCACCAGTTGTAATGGCTGCGGTGGTATTGAGAGAAACCATATCAGCGTCATCATTGATTCTTATTTCATTTGCGCCTGTCTGGAAAAGTTTAATCTTTCCGAGGGTGGTAAAGTCGCTTCCCATAAGAGTAGTGCCGGTTTCACCAGTAACCTTTATTGCCCTTCCGTCAGATTTAAGGGTAAGAAATCCCGCCTGGTCAACTGAAGCGGTAACGCCTGTCTGGCTTTGTTTCTGGTTAATCGCATTAACAAGAGCGCCATTAGCATCATTGGCCTCAACAGTGATTGCTCCAACAACAACGCCGTTAACAGCGAAATCAGAACCTGTGGATCCTGCGGCGACTGCGGCGTTGCTTGTGGATTGAACAATAGCCTGGGCAGTGACGCCTGTGCTTACGGCAACTTTATTGATTGCATTAGCAAGAGCGCCAATGCTGTTGTTAGATGAGTTATCATATGCAAGCTTGACTGATTGTATATCAACCCATACGTTCTGGTTTGCGCTGTAAATGCTTAATCTTGTCTCACCGCCAACCGCAGCCTGGTCAACAACGAGGTCTGCTGTGGTAAGATGTCCGACTTTTGTAGCTTCCGTAGAGTCAATATTAACGCCAACTGTCTCACCGCTGTAAGCGCCAACCTGGAACTGTTTGTTTGTAAACTCTCCTGAAAGAAGTTTTAATCCGTTATATGCTGTGGTTCTGGCTATATTGTTAATTTGTGCGACGAGTTTGTTGATATCAGCCTGAATTTTTTTCCTGGAGTCAAGGGTTTGTTCATCAGAAGCAGCCTGGATTGCTTTTTGTTTTATTGTCGTAAGCTTGGCAACAGTTTCATTTAAAGCTTTATCAGCAATCGAAATAACAGACACGGCGCTGGTTGCATTTTTGATAGCCTGTGAGAGACCAGCGGACTGAACATTAAGGCTGGTTGCGATGGCAAGTCCTGACGCATCGTCTGCTGAGCTGTTGATACGACTCTGTGATGAAAGTCTTGCATTGGATGCAGAAAAAGATTCCACGTTTACGGAATATTGGAATTGGGCGTTTAGCGCTGTAACATTAATCATTTTTTAATCCTCCATGATTATTTTTATTTCCTTCATTGGAAATAGTTTTGTTTTTTCAGGTTAATGTCAAGATGTTTAATTGGTTAAAATGATTGTTTTTTTTGTTGTCAATAAAAATATAATGCTGTTTTTTCACCTCCTTGTGCTTTAATAGATTGGGAATTATTAATATGGATTAATTGGAATAAAAATGCAGAAAGAAATATTGAAAAAAATAATGAAGTAGAATATAATATTCTGTATATAGAAATGTTAAAATTTTTCACTTTTTATCTTCCTTGATAAAGAAAAAATTTTTTAATTAATGAGAAAATCCTTTATCTCATTAATTATGACATTAACTCTTTTTTAAAATTTGTCAAGTATTTTTTATATATAAAATAAAAAAAATTTCATAGTATATTATCGGCATGTTTGAAGACAGATAAAAAAACAGGGTATATATAAAATATGGTCGGGATACCCGTAGGGACAAACGTAGGGACAACCCTAGGGTTGTCCCTACGGGTAATAAAATATGGTAATATAGGCATAATATTTGGACAGGATTTTTTTTGTATGATTTGGAATAATTATTAAAGATGATGTGAATTAAATGAGCAGTAACAAAGAACGTAAAAATAACCGTATGAATGGACATGATTATTCTAAATGCGGATGGTATTTTATAACCATTTGCACAAAGGATAAACAGCATTTTTTTTGTGAAATCCTAAATGGGAAAATGCTATTAAACGAATATGGCGCTATTGTTGAAAAACAATGGTTGTGGTTAGCAGACCGATATGATTATATAAAATTGGATAAATACATTGTTATGCCGGATCATATTCATGGAATTTTAATAATAGAAAATAATGATACTTGTAGGGACAACCCTAGGGTTGTCCCTACGTTTGTCCCTACGGGTAATATGGAAACAAATAATGCTGTATATTATCGACGCCACAATTTATTATCCAAAACAATAAATGCATTTAAAACAACATCGTCCAAATTGATACATATAAATGGATTATCTATATTTTTATGGCAACGTTCATTTTACGACCACATTATTCGTGACGAGGAATCACTGCAAAAAATCAGGGATTATATCCGATTAAATCCATTAAAATGGGTAGCAGATAGTAATGATGAAATTGATTTATAAAAAAATGCCTGTCCTAACCGAGGCTGTCCTGCAAATATGAAATCATCATTTTGGCATACCATATATAGTTACGATCAGGTTGTTTTTTGTCTGTATGTAGTTAGTTAAATGTAGATTTTTGGCTTTGCTGGACAGCCTCTAACCCAGCAAGATGTTAACCCATCATCAAATTATAAATTGTAATCGTAGGGACAACCCTAGGGTTGTCCCTACGATATTTCCATTTCAGAAAACAGACAAAATTCCGAAAATAGAAAAAAGACTTATATTTTAAATCAAAGACGAAATCTTTAATCATTATGGAATCTATTTTCGAAAAAAATCTCAAAGCCCTAGAGAAAAAAGATCCTAAGTTATATAATTTTATAAAATCATATAAAAATTATAACCCTCCCGGAACCCTTGTGTTTTCCAAAAACAATATGGCAAATCTTTTGTTTGACACGCCATTTAACGAAAAATTGGCATATAATTGGGAAAATCCTTTATTAGATGCACAGAAACATCTTGGAGTTATACCTGAAGATTCCAGGGGTGTCGCAATATTTACAGGAAACGGACTGGGTTATGGTCCGCTTTATATTCTGGAAAAACGTCCAAAATTAAGTAAGATTGTAATTATTGAACCTTGGATTGACCATTTTATTTTTGCTTTGCATCATATTGATTTAACAGATCTTTTTAATACTATAAAAACAAGCATATTTATAGGTAAGCCTGATTATTTTGCATTTGAACAGGATATTTTCAGGCTTGCGTCTATTTATGACATACATTTGTTACAGTATATTCCGGGTTTTATCCATAAAAAAGAACTGTTTGAAAAAGTTAACAATAAAATTTATGAAATAGCCAATTTAATATCTGCAAACGGCGGCACAATTTCAAAATGTGGTGATTATTTTTTTAAAAACAGATACGAAAATCTAAAACCTTTAAATCATATTTTACCTGTTGAAAACCTGAAAGATATTGCCTTGAATTTACCGGCAGTATGTGTGGCTGCAGGACCATCACTGGATAATGATTTGGAAATATTAAAAAAAATGCAGGACAAGGTAATCATAATATCAGTTGACTCCGCTCTCTCAGCGCTTTCAAAATATGATATTATACCAGATTTTGTCACAACCATTGATTTTCAGGATGAAAATTTTGAAAAATTTCTTCCAACCATAGAGAAAAGACTTCCATATACCTTAATAGCAATGAATAAGGTAAGTCCATTAATAATAAAAAGGGCGCCTTATAATGCGCTTTCAATAATAATTATAAATGAATTGCCTCAGCAGTGGATTGTTAATGCGCTACAATCCTACCATTCTATTCAGGCAGCGTCGTCTGCCGCGCATCTTTCCCTTCTTTTTGCCTGTTATATCGGAGCTAATCCTGTAATTCTTTTAGGACAAGACCTTGGTTTTCCTGAAGAATCTATTGATCATTCCAAACATACTGTTTTTCATAGCAAATTGACAAATGACAGGGAATATTTGTATGTTAAAGGAGTTGATGGAACAACTATAAGGACTGACAGGCAATTTTTATCTATCAAAACACTTTTTGAAAAAATCATAAATGAAAATCAAGACACACATATCATTAACGCCACCTCAAAGGGTCTTCATATAGAAGGAACAGAAAGAATAAAATTAGATGAATTAAATAAGAGGTACGAAAATCATTTAATAAATAAGAATGTAATTGAAAATATACCTAAAAAAAAAAATTATAAAATTGATCCAATTTTTAGAAAAACAGATGATATCCTTACAAGAATAAAACTAATTTATAAAAAAATTGACAAATCTGTCAAATTAATAGATGAAATCTCCGAAGATATAAAAGAATTAGCCAAAAAAAATTTAAGTATTTCCGGTCATGAACATTTGCCAAGATTTATTTTCAATAAATTATTAGAACTTGATAAGCTAAATAATTATCTTGACAATATACCTGATATTTCTTTTTCAGTAATGGAACTGACCTTTAAAAATCTTGCTGAATTTGAAGCCGAAAGCTTTAAAAATGAAGAAATTTTAAAAAAAGAAGGTTATTTAATGTGGTTAGTCGCGGAGATTAACAGAAAAAAATCTATTAATTTATTAAGAAAGGAAAAAATCAATCTTTTTGAAAAAACCTTATATGAACTAAAGGATTTTTTAATTAAAGAGACGGATTTATTGACAAAGAGCAGGAAAAACAAGGATGTTGATATCCTGAAAGAATTGGCAGCATTATACTTAATGAATGGTTATGCAAATCTTGCAAATAAAATAATAATCTCTCTTGAAGAAAACAACTATCCTCAAAATTTTTTATATTATTTAAAAACTGCTTATTTTTTATTGATGAACGACTATGAAAATGCCCAAAAATATAAGGAACAGATAACACAGGATGATCCTTATTTAAATAATATACTTGTTTTCATTGCAAAAAATGAGATGGAAAACCAAGAAAAAATGATGCTCGGCAGATTTAATGAGGGCTTTCCAACTGTATTTAATAAATGGGCAAAACGTTTTATTTTTATAATTGATTTATTTAGTGATTTCTCAATATCAAGTCAAATTCTTAATCTCTGGGAAATACATAAAGAAATTATTAATCAAGCAGGGAATAATGATCAGCATAAAACAGAGAACCTGATAACACAATGGGAACCTTTATCTGAAATGCTTCCTGAATATAATGAATTGGCTCTAAAATTTTATTATGCATCCGGGCAGAATAATAAAATATTACTGTTTCTTGATAAATTATTGGAAAAAAAACCATCTGATGAGAATTATTTAATATTAAAATCAAAATTTTTTCTTGAAAATGGTTATTTTTATGAAGGAATAGCTTTTTTACAAAGCGCAGTTCTCTTAAATCCTAAAACTGCCATTTTATGGGAAGAAATTGGAGATTTGCTCTTATATCAGAAAAATTTTAATGAGGCTATTATTGCTTATGAAAATTGCCTGAAAGCAATGCCACAAAAGTATGACTTATTTATAAAACTTGGTGATGCTTATTTCATGGCAGGTTTTACTGATGCGGCAAAATATGCTTACGAAACAGTTCTGAATAAATTACCGAATAATTTAATTGCCAAAGAAAAATTAAATAAATTAAAGGAATAAAGGTTATTTTTAAAAGGAAATTTTATGTCAAATATTGCATTGCCATTACAAATACAAAAAGCAATTGAATATTATAATATTGCTAATCAGTTATTTCAACAAAAAAATATTAATGAAGCTGTTAACTTTTATAAACAGGCGCTTTTATTAAATACCGCTTATTTTGAAGCGCTTTTTAATGTTGGAGTGTGCCTGAACATTCTTGGTAATTATGACGAAGCAAGGGAGAATTTTGAAAAAGCTTTGGAAATAAAACCTGATGAGCCATCTGTTTTATATGAGCTTGGCTATAACAGGCAACTCCTTAACAGACATGCAGTGTCTATACCTTTTTATGAACGGGCAATATTGTTACAACCTAACAATCAGACTTGTTTATTAAATTTAGGTGTGGCATATTATAAGATTAAACAATATGATTTATCAGAACAAGCTTTCCAAAAAGTAATAACAATCAACCCTAATAACGTAAATGCATTATATAATTATTCAAAAACATTAATTGAAAAAAAACAACATGACACCGCCAAAAAACTTTTATTGCAAGCTATTGAATTAGCGCCAAATTTTTCTCATGCCTATATCAATTTAGGAAATATTCTTTATGATATTGATAAAGATATTGATAATGCCCTTAAAAATTTTGAAATAGCCCTTGAAATAGACAAAGCCTCAAAAAATAATTTAGACTTAATATATTATAATATAGGAAATTGCCACAGAAATAAGCTTGATAATCTAAAGGCTATTAATAATTATAATCAGGCAATTCAGATAAATCCTGAGATGGTTGAAGCCCATTGGAATTTAAGCCTTGCTTATCTTGCAAATAATAATATAGAAGAAGGATTTAAGGAATATCTCTGGAGGTGGAAAAGACCCAACACCTTTTCTCTTCATATAGCGAAACCACTGTGGAACGGTGAGGATATTTCAGATAAAATCCTGCTTGTTCATGCTGAACAGGGTTTTGGCGACAGTTTGATGTTCGTGAGATATTTAAAAAAAATCAGACCCTTATCAAAAAAAATTATTTTGGCTGCAAATTGGGAGCTGCTTGACTTATTCAAAAATTTTGAAGATATTGATGAAATAATGCCGCGGGATCATGTTAATAACAATCTTGATAAATTTGATTGTTACACGCCGCTTCTTAATCTGCCTACAATCTTAAAAACCAATGAAAATTCAATACCAGTTAATATACCTTATTTATTTCCTGATGAAGAACTTGTTAAAAAATATCATAATTTTTTTGAACCCTATAAAGATATGTTTAAGATTGGCTTTGCATGGAAAACCAATCCAAAGTCAGAATATTCTTTACAAAAATCCTGTGAGTTTGGTGATTTTTCAAGTTTATTTAGTCATAAAGAAAAAAAATTTTTTAGCCTTCAAAGAGAATTTAAGATATTGCCGGAAGACCATGATAATTGCATTAATCTTGCCGATGAACTGATTAGTTTTGCAAACACCGCCGCTATCCTTGAACATCTTGATTTGGTTATAACTGTTGACACTGCTCTTTGCCACTTATCAGCTTCAATGGGAAAGCCTACATGGACAATTATTCCCTATCACCATGACTGGCGGTGGGGCGTTGATGGCACAAAAAGTCCTTGGTATCCAGATATGAAATTATTCAGGCAAAAAAATTTTAAAGAATGGGAAGATGTCTTTCAGAGGATTAATGAGGAGCTTTCAAATTTAACTACTGCCTGAGATAAGACTACAAAATGGCACAATATTTAACATGAAATTACCGGAAAACATAAAAAAACAAATCATAGATGCTCTAAAGCCGCTTGACCCTGAAAAAGTTATACTTTTTGGCAGTTATGCATGGGGTGAGCCTACAAAAGACAGCGACATTGACCTTTATATAGTCACCAAAGATGAGTTTATGCCAAAAAACTGGCGCGAAAAAAGTGAGATTTATATAGAATACATTCAAAAATTAGATGA
Source organism: Desulfobulbus propionicus (assembly GCA_020720325.1). Classification (GTDB taxonomy): domain Bacteria; phylum Desulfobacterota; class Dissulfuribacteria; order Dissulfuribacterales; family DYOW01; genus DYOW01. The sequence goes on along the minus strand of DYOW01000014.1, from coordinate 21,016 downwards.
GTTAAACAGCAAATATGGTCTTGATTTGATAACTCATACAAAGGCAATGCATCAAAAATTTATTGAAATGGATGGAATGTTTTGTAGAAAAATACTAAGAGATGGTGTGAGATTATATGAGAAATCTAACTAAAGAGTGGCTGAAAGCAGCTTATGATGATTTGATAACCATAGAAGAGATTAAAGACAATGTTCTATTGACACATATAGTCGCATTTCATGCTCAGCAATGTGTTGAAAAAGTATTTAAGGCTATCTTGGAAGAAAATCAGATAGAGATACCCAAAATACATAAATTAAGACAGTTATTAACTTTATTTCCTGATAAAATAATAGAGCCTGAAGAGAAGATTTTAAGTTTATTAGATAAGCTCTATATCGAATCCAGATACCCTGGAGATTTTGGGCTATTACCGGAAGGAAAACCAACAATAGAAGACGCAAAGGAATTTTATGCCTTTGCACAAAATATATATGATAAAATTTTGCATCTTTTTGAAGCAAAATAAAATAAAAAGAGGAGCAAATGCAACAAAATAAAAAAATTCTTTTTATAAATCCGTGTCTGAGACTTAATGCAAAAAGAAAATTCCCACCTGTTGGTCTTGCCTGCATATTAAAGGCTGTTAAAAATGCCGGATATGAGTTTGATTTATACGACATGGACGCTGATAATCTCACAGTTGATGACCTGAATGATTTTTTAAGCGGGAATCATTATGATATCTTTGGAGTTGGCGCCATAGTCACAGCTTTCAGATTAATAAGGGATATTGCTGATATTATAAAAAAACATAATAGCGATGCAGTGGTTATAGCTGGAAATTCCGTGTCAACATCAATTCCTGAAATTTTGCTTAAAAACACCAAAGTGGATATTGGCGTTATGGGTGAAGGTGATGTCACAATCGTTGAGCTTCTTGATTCCTTAATAAAAAATTCAATGCAGCTTTCTGAAGTTGACGGCATAGTTTTTGAGGAAAACAGTGAGATTATCCATACAAACAAAAGGCAGGTTATCCAAAACCTCGATGAAATAGGTTTTCCTGACTGGGAGATTTTTAATATAAAAAAATATAACGAAGGCATGGTCAGACCTGTCCTTGAAGAAGCCGAAGAATCAGTGGTTTTCCCATTAAATTCCGCAAGGGGATGTCCATTTAACTGCACATTCTGTTACCATGTTTTTAAAGGAGACAGGTACAGGAGATATTCAGAAGAGGCAATTTTTAATGAATTTAAAAGGTTATATTATGAATTTCATGCGACATATATTTATTTTTGGGATGAATTGTCTTTTCCAAATACCCAGACAGCGGAAAGGCTTGTTATGAAGCTTGAGGAACTGCCTTTTAGAATAAGCTGGGCAGCGTCTTCAAGGGGAGATTTATTCAGTAAAAATGATGTTGATTTGATTAGAAAAATGAAGTCTGTTGGTTGCAAGCATATTAATTTTTCCATTGAAAATGCAAGTCCTGAAATACTTCAGGCAATGAATAAAAGAATCAATCTTGACAAAATAGTTGAACATTGCGACGCTCTTCATGAAGGCGGTCTAACACCCTTTACAAGCATAATTTTCGGATACCCTCAGGAAACCCCTGAATCAATAAAAATGACCATTGATATGTGCGACAGATGCCGTATATATCCAAGTGTTGGCTTTTTACAGCCTCTTCCGGGAACACCTATGTATGAATATGCAAAGGAAAATGGTTTTATAACTGATGAAGTTGAATATCTCTTGCAGGCAGGGGACAGGCAGGATTTTCATATAAACATGACAAAGATCCCTTCGGATGAATTTTATAACATGGTTGTGGATGGATTAAAAGAGCTTGCGGCAAAGATGGGCTTAAAATTTGATAATCCATTAAAAACAGCAGTTTATCAAAAGCCAAAGGACGCAAAAAATTAAATTTGACCTTTAATTATAAACTTGATAAAATTAAGTAAAGTCTTAATTCAGACAAAAGTAATTTAAAATTATAGCGCCCTCCCCTTAATCTCCTCCCATCAAGTGAGGGAAGATTTCCCTCTCACCTTGTGGGAGAGGGTTAGGGTGAGGGGAAATATTTAATCAGAGCTTACTTAAATAAGTTTTCTCGTTGTCTATACATAAAAGGAGGTAATATTCTAAGTTTATGTTAGCACATACCTTGTCACAACCTCAAATCAATTCCAGTATTCATAAAAAACAAATCTGGACATACAGCGACTATTACAAGCTTGATGACGATAAACGTTATGAAGTTATTGAAGGAGAATTATGGATGTCACCATCGCCTCTTTATATTCATCAGAAAATTCAGTCAAAATTAGGATTTATTTTGCAAAACTATGTGAATGAAAAAAGTATAGGCGAAATCCTTTTTTCACCCCTTGATGTTGTGCTTTCCAAAACAAATGTATTGCAGCCGGATATAATTTATATTTCTAATGATAATAGAAAAATAATTCAAAGACGCGGGCTTTTTGGCGCTCCTGATATGGTGGTTGAGATAATCTCTCCGTCAACCACCCGCAGGGATTTGCAGGTTAAAAAGACTATTTATGAAAAATTTAATATCAATGAGTTCTGGGTTGCCTATCCTGATGAAAAAATCCTTGAAAATTACATAATTAAGAATATGAGATACGAGCTTTTTTCAAGCGTCATAACAACAGGAATAATTAAAAGCCAGGCGCTTAATGATGAGCTTGAAATTGGAAATATATGGGAGTAAGAAGAAGGTAATGTATGATTAGAAAAATTATCAGACCTCAAAGCGAGGTTTATACTTTATATATACCTAAAGAATATATTAATACTGATGTGGAAATTTTGATACTTCCATTTGATTTAACCAACAAGGATAGTAAACAAGATGTGAATGAAAATATTTTTTTAAAAACAGCAGGCATGCTCGCTGATAAAAATATTGATCCGTTAAAGTGGCAGAATCAGATTAGAAGCGAATGGGATGATGAATGAAATATCTTGTAGACTCAAATATCATTATTTATCACCTTAATAATGAGCCTATAGCTACGAGATTTCTTGTTGATTCGCAGGCAGATTGCGCGATATCTCAAATTACATATATTGAAGTTCTTTCGTTTGAGTTTTCCGAAGAGGAAGAGTTTCTGGTTAAAAAACTTTTAGAAAAATTTAATATTTTAGATGTGAACCAAAAAATTGCCATTAATGCAGTTAAGAATAGAAAATTAAAAAAAATTAGATTGCCAGATAACATTATCCTTTCAACTGCACAGGTAAACAATTTGATACTTGTTACAAGAAATTTAGACGATTTTAAATTTTTTGAGGTTGAAATATTAAACCCTTTTGAAATACAAAAAAACATATAATAAAATCTAATAATTATGTAAAATTTATTTTTATTGACGCAAAGATATGGGAATAACAGACATAAAAAAAATATTGCCGGCATATCTTTTTTGGGATATGAATTTTAAAGAATTGGATATGCTAAAAGATAAAAAGATTATCATAGATAGAATTCTAAAATTTGGAAGTGAAAAGGAAATAAACTGGTTGCTATCTAATTATTCCAAAAAAGATATTGTTGACATAATAAAGTTTTCAAAAAACATAGATAAAAAAACAACAAATTTCTAGTCTATACATTATAGCATACCGAAAGAGGATATATGGGTATTAAACAATCAGTTTCTTCAGGAATGCTTTTATTAATAGATATTTTATTGCATTAACAAAATGTAAATTTATAAAAAGGAAAAAAATGACCACTCAATTTAATAAATTTAAACAGACAAAACACGGATTGCTTATATATAACCAGTTTGATATTTATATTGGCAGAGGTCTTGAATTATACGGAGAATATTCAGAGGGTGAGATTGACCTATTTAGAAATTTAATGAAGCCCAATATTGTTGTCCTTGACATAGGGGCAAATATCGGGACTTTCACCTTGTTTTTTGCCAAGGCAGTTGCCCCGCACGGTCTTGTCTATGCCTTTGAGCCACAAAGACTTATTTTTCAAACCCTTGCAGGCAATATGGCGCTTAACAGTTTGCCCAATGTGTATTGTATAAAAAAGGCAGTCGGCAAAGAAAACGGAAAAATTAATATACCTCCCATTAATTATTCAAATTTTGGTAATTTCGGTGGTATTCCAATACAAAATTGCGAATCAGGCGAAGAAGTTGAGGTTATCACCATAGATTCGTTAAATCTTTCTTGCTGTCATTTCATTAAGATTGACGTGGAAGGCATGGAGTTTGATGTCATCAAAGGCGCTGAAAACACAATAAAACAATTCAGACCTATTATGTACGTTGAAAACGACAGAAGGGAAAAATCAGACGCGCTTATAAATGCCATAAAAAGTCTTAATTATAATATGTATGTTCATACACCGCCTTTATTTAACCCCAATAATTATTATGGCAATCAAGAAAACATATTTGGCAATATTGTATCAATCAACAATTTTTGTATCCCTTCTGAATTAAATGTCACTGTTCAGGGAATGCAAAAAATATAGCTTAAAAGGATTAAACAAACATGAATACAAATTTTCCGGCTGAGTTCACAAATCTCATGAACTTTTATGTTTCCGGCAATTTTAGCGCCGCAGAAAAGGAATGTGTCAAATTAATGAATGCAGGCTATCTTTCACAGGAAGTTTTTATACTTTTTTCAAATATAAGAACAGAGGGATTGCTGGTTAATCTCAGGGATGAAATTTCAAGAAATAACCAGCTTTCCAGATATATAGCAGCTTCACAACAGCAATTTTATATTAATCAGATTTTATCTGACAAGAAATATGATAACACCTTAAGACTTGAAAAATATGGTTTTAAGTGTTTTTCACAAAACGAAGAAGATGGAATAATACATGAAATATTTAACAGAATTGGAGCTACAAACAGGATTTTTTTTGAATTTGGCGTGGAAATAGGACTTGAAAATAATACACATCTTTTGTTAAATCAGGGATGGGAAGGCGTATGGCTTGATGGCAGCCAGAATAATATAAATTTCATTATGAGTAAATTTGCGCCCGCAATATCAACCGAAAAACTAAGGGCATTCCAAGCCTTTGTTTCACGGGAGAATATAAATCAGATAATATCAGAGCTTGCTCTTCCAGAAGAAATAGATATTATTTCCATAGATATTGACGGAAATGATTATTATGTGTTTGAGGCTATAGCAAATTTAAGACCAAGGGTTGTTGTCATTGAATATAATGCAAAATTTCCCCCGCCAATAAAATGGATTATGAAATATAACCCGGAATTCAAGTGGAGCGGAACTTCCTATTTCGGGGCTTCTCTTTCTTCAATGACTATAATGGCTGAAAAAAAAGGTTATGCGCTTGTTGGAACCAATATAACCGGCTCAAATGCCTTTTATGTAAGAAATGATTTGGTTTCAGGCAAATTCTGTGAGCCGTTAACCCCTGAAAATCTTTATAACCCAGCCAGGTATCAATTTTCCACTGTATGGAATGCCTTTCCAACGGGTCATCAGAGTGATTTTGGAGTTTTTGAAAATAAGTAAATTTTTATAATTGAAAAAATCGAGGAAAATAAAATGTATCCCATAATATATTTTGAAATTTCAGGTAAATGCAATGCTCTTTGTCCCTGGTGTGCAACAGGCAGAAAAAATAGGCAGCATATTGACACAGGTGGATTTATTAAGCCTGAGCTTTTTGAAAAAGCCCTCGACCGTTTACAGGAAATCGGTTTGCTAAGCCCTCAGACTGTTATAAAACTGTTTAGCTGGGGAGAGCCTTTTTTGCATCCTCAGTTCAAGGAAATAGTTGAAATATTAAATAAAAAAGAACTGTCTTTTGGCTTAAGCACCAATGCGTCAAGACCTGTTTTTTTTGACCAACCTTTAGCTCTTAGAAATCTGAGAGAAATTATAATATCCATGTCAGGTTTCAGTCAGAAATCTTATTCAAGAGCGCATGGTTTTAATTTTGAGAAAATAATATCAAATATCACAAATATGATGCAGAATTTCAGGCAATGCGGTTTTAGAGGCATAGCAAGAATATCATATCATATTTATCAGTTTAATATGCATGAAATAGAACCTGCAATATTATTTGCCAGACAAAACGGTATAATACTGGATGCAGGGCTTGCGTACATTGCCGACTGGGAGGAATACCGAAATTATCTTTGTTCCGAGATGGATTACGAAAAGCTTAAACTTGCCTCTCAAAATTTATTTTTGTTTCATATAAATGAAAAAAAAGAAGAATTGAGAAATTCCGGGTTGCCTGTATCTTCATGTCCACAATTTAATTTTTTAAATATTGATGAAGAATGCAATGTTCTTACCTGCTGCCTTGTGGATAAAAGTCATAAAGATTATTCAATAGGAAGTATTTTTGACCTTACTACTGAAGAAATTGCGGCTAAAAAACGATGCCAGTCTATTTGCAGTGAATGTCACGAGCTTGGAATCTGGTATCTAATACAATCACCTGTCAAGCCTAAGCAGATATTTACACTATGTGATTAAAAAATCTTTCCAGAAAACTTTTATTAAACCCCACTCACAAAAAAATCTTTTGACAAAAAATAAAAAGAATATAAAATCAGTTCCTATAATTTATGGCAAACAAGGTCATTAACCTAACAGGCAATATAACTAATCATCAGTTCAAACTGATGAAGAAGCTATTTTTTATTCTTGCTCCATTCTTTGTGGGATTAGTTGCAATTATTCTTGGACAGGACATCAACTGGGACCTGAGAAATTATCACTATTATATTCCCTATTCTCTCTTAAATGACAGAATGGGTTTTGATATTGTGCCTGCACATACCCCAAATTTTTATAATCCTTTGCTCTATGTGCCTTTCTATTACATGGCAACCTACCTGAAGCCAATTCTTGTATCATTTATTCTTGGAACAATTCAGGGCGTAAATATCCTTATCACTTATTTTATTGCAAAAAGGCTTATTCTTGAAAGAGATGATAAAAAGGCATTTTTTATTGCCGCGGGGCTTTCCATTGCAGGCATTCTGGGGGGCGGGCATTTTGGCGAGATAGGAACAATGTTTAGCGACAATATTTTAAGCCTTTTTGTATTATCTTCATTTCTTATCACCCTTGAAATCAACAAAAGAATCTATGAAAGTCCCAAATTTTATGATTTTTTTACATTTTGCGCCGGCATTCTTGCTGGTATTTCCGCAGGTTTTAAGCAGACATCAGTGATTTTTTGCATGGGGCTTTGTCTTTCACATTATGCCCTTAAAAGAAATGATCAAAAATGGAATTTCTGGCTTGGAACATGGAAAGCCTTTATATTTGGAATTGGTGTTATCGGAGGCATTATTATCTCCGGAGGATATTGGCTTTATGAGATGTGGACACGATTTGGAAATCCGTTTTTCCCTTATTTTAATCATATATTTAAGTCTCAGATGGGAAGCATCGCCCATTACAGGGATATAAGGTTTATCCCTGAAAACATCTGGGAATGGCTTTTTTTGCCCTTTATCTGGACATTTAATCCAATGGAGGTGGGAGAAATACCTTTCAGAGACATCAGATTTGCAGTTTTATACACACTGCTGATCATTGCAGCTATTTTATTGCCTGTCAGGTTTTTTTCTAAAAAAATCAGAACCTACCCGCTTGTTGATGCAGGGAAACAGTGGCTGTGGCTTGGATTTTTTATATTTGGCGCAGTAACCTATTTTTTCTGGCTTAAAATGTTTGGAATTTACAGGTATCTTGTGCTTTTTGAGATGATCGCGCCCATTGCTATATGGCTTATTCTTGACTATTTCTCATCCCGTTTAAATCCCATGCACATCAAATATGGAAGAATTGCAGGCATTATATTAATCTTATTAATTCTTATCACAATAAAACCAGCCAACTGGGGCAGAACAAAATGGACAGATGAATATTTCGGCGTGGTTACTCCATATATAGAGAAACCCAAAGAAACCATGATATTAATGGCAGGCTCTGAGCCTGATTCATATATAATTCCCTTTTTCCCAAAAGAAATACCTTTCATAAGACTTCAGGGATTTTTTACCGGGCCTAAAAATAATCCAAACGGTTTTGATTTGATGATGAAATCAAAAATAAACAAGCATAAAGGAGATTTATATGTAATATTTTTCTATCTTGAAAAAGAACTCACTCTTGATGTGCTTAATGCCTATAACTTAAAGATTGATAAATCAAGCTGTGAAAAATTCAGACCCAAAATAGATTTCTATATTGATGAAAGAGATAATAAAAACCAAAGACATTTTAATTTCTGCAAGGTTTATAAAAAATGAATAATATAATTGATTTCAGCAAATACGAAATAGCTGTTATTATACCATGTTATAACGAAGAAGTTGCAATAGCAACTGTTGTGAAGGATTTTAAAAAAGCTTTGCCAACGGCAACTGTTTATGTCTATGATAATAATTCAAAGGACAAAACAAAAGAAGTTGCCTTAAAAGCAGGGGCAGTGGTAAGGTCAGAGACACATCAGGGAAAGGGAAATGTGGTAAGAAGAATGTTTTCGGACGTTGACGCCGACATATACATAATGGTTGACGGAGACGACACATATGATGCCTTTTCAGCTCCTAAAATGATAGAAAAACTAATAACAGAAAAGCTTGATATGCTTGTGGGAACAAGAGTCACTGAGGAACAGGCAGCATACAGGTCTGGCCACAGATTTGGCAATATGATGCTCACTGGCTGCGCAACTTATCTTTTTGGAAAGGCGACAAGCGATATGCTTTCAGGTTACAGAGTATTTTCCAAAAGATTTGTCAAATCATTTCCGTCCCTTGCAGCAGGTTTTGAAACCGAGACAGAACTTACTGTCCATGCCTTAAGTTTAAGGATGCCAATCGGCGAGATGACCACCCCCTATAAATCCCGACCCGCTGGCTCTGTAAGCAAATTAAGCACCTACAAAGACGGAATCAGGATTCTTCTTGCAATAATAAGATTTTTTGAGCAGGAACGGCCATTAATGTTTTTTGCCTTGCTGGGTCTGTTTTTTGCCTTTGTTTCAATAGCGCTTTCAATCCCTCTTTTTATAACATATTTTAAGACCGGACTTGTGCCTAGATTTCCAACGGCAATACTTGTTTCAGGGTTAATGGTGCTTTCATTTTTAAGTCTTGTATGCGGCCTTGTATTAAATACCGTGACACGGGGCAGACAGGAGATGAAAAGGCTTTTTTATCTTTCAATAAAGAGTGTGTAGGAAGTTTTAAGTTATTAAGGCCTTCTTAGAAAAGCCATTTATAATTGCAGGATACACAGTATTTTTAGATTTACAGGATATTAATCCCCATCTCATTCTGTTTATCTTTTAATCCAGAAAATCCTGATTCAGACAAAAAAATATGAAGGCAAGGAATTTTTTCCTGAAAATAATTTGTTTATGGCTTTACTTTTGTATGTATTAATAAAAAAAATATTAAGGGTAGCTCTAAAAATATGTATTTTGAGATTGCTTCGCTACCTTTCGCAATGACTGACATTGTCATTGCGAGAAACATTGTTGCAAAGCAATCTAATTTTTAGAGGTTGCCTTAAGTGTTAAGTCAAGTGATATGATGAATTCATATTTGACAAAATTATTTGAAAGTTTAAGCAACAAGGCAAATAACGGAACTTTAAGCTCATTATTAAATATAACTGCAAAATAATCAATATTTTTAATTATTGAGACTTGCAGAGGGAGATAAGGAGCAATATCACTGTTCCTCTTTTTAATTTTAACATGGATAGCTGTTTTTTATTATAAAATGTGATAAAATCTAAGATTATTAATAAATAAAACTCTATCACAATTAAAAATGTCATCATTAAATAATAAAACCATCGCTTTTGTCGTGGCAAGGCTCAGTTCCAGCCGTCTTCCTGCCAAACAATTAAGATTTATAGGACATAAGACCATACTTGACTGGATTGTTGATGAGCTAAAAAAATCCACTGAAATTGATGAAATTGTCATAACCACTGCTTCTGAAAATGCAAATGAACCCTTAAGGAAATATGCAAAATCTCATGATATATCATGTTTTTGGTATGAAGGCGATGTTAACCAGCTTACAACAAGGCTAAGAAAGGCTGGCGAACATCATAAAGCAGAAATTTGCGTTATGATAAGCGCTGATTGTCCTGTTATTTCATCTGAAATGCTTGATTTTATGATAAAAGAATTAAAAAATAATCCTGAAAGCGAGGTAATAAGGGTTAATCCAGATAAAGCCGGCAATCATCCACTTACCGAAGGCATTATAATATCGAGATTGCAGGCGTGGCAAAGAGCAGATGACCTTGCAAACAGACCTGAACTTAAGGAGCATCAGTTCCCTGTGATATTCTTAAATCCAGAATTATTTACCTTTAAGGAGGTGGCGCTCCCTGAAGAATATTATCTGAGAAAACACCGTTTTTCCGTTGACACATTTGCTGACCTTATTTTTATGAATACCCTTTATGATGAGCTAAAAACAAAGGGCAATGAATTTAATCTTCTAAATATCGCAAAATTACTAAAAGAAAAGCCTTATTTAACGGATATTAACAGCCATGTAAAACAAAGGGCTTTAATAGAAAACGAGAAAAAAGTTTTATTTATAACGGATATATCTGAAAAAAACCGTTTTGATGAACTGAAAAACAATATAAATCTTGCCCACAGGATAATTGAAAAAATAAGCTGGCCTGTAAATTTTTTATTCTATAACCAAAAAACTTCAAATATTGCTGAAAGAGAAGGTTTTAAATGTTTTTTCATGGATAACTCTGATAGGTTAGCTGATTTAATCAGTAAATACGATATATTAATAATTGACACATCAAAGAATAAACTTCCGCATAATCTGAATGTCATTTACAAAGGAAAGATTATCCTTATTTTTTCTGAACAAAATGAAAAACCAGCTGTTGTAGCTGATATGGTATTTATGCAAAAAGAACTGTTTTACGATGAAAAAGAGAATAAATTCGCAAATATTCTTGAAAAATTAGCTAAAATCTGCAATTAAGATAATAATTAAAATCCATTTTTTATTTTTATAAAAACAAAAACGATTTAATCATTTGGCGCATCCGGCAAAAAACTCATCTGCCCTCTCCAAAGCCTCTTTGACTGTCAATGCAGATTGCGCCTTCATTGCAAGCACGTGTCCAAAATGAAAATTCCTGCTGAAATAATGCGTAAATTCCTTTAATCTTCCAAGCTGTCTCTCTGGGGGAAAATTTTCAGTTAATTCACTGGCAAAAAAGCCGTATATCTCACTTAACTTAAAAGCGCTGATCTCTGCGTAATTTGAAATTCCGTAAATTTCCCTTGAAATATCCCTGAAAATCCAGGGTTTCATCGCAGCCGCCCTTCCCACCATCAAACCGTCCGCTCCTGAAATTTTAAGGCATTTTGCTGCGTCTTCAACGGATAAAATCCCGCCATTTGCTATAACAGGAATTTTTAGCCATGATTTTACCCGTGCTATCCAATCCCATCTTGGCATTCTGTCAAAGGATTCATGGGCAAGCCTTGCATGAACAGTCAGCATATCTATTCCCTCATTTTCAAGACCTTTGCAGAAATTCATGAGTTTTTGTTCATTTAATTCCTTTCCAAGCCTTATCTTGGCAGTCAAAGGCAAATTAGTTGTTTTTCTTGCTATTTTTACAAAATTTAATGATTTTTCAATATCATCCATTAGCGAGCAACCCCCTCCTGTTCTTTTTACATCAGGCGCGGGGCAACCCATATTTATGTCAATAGAATCAGCCTGTAATAAATGCAGTTTTTCAATGGCAGGGATTATTTCATTGGAGTTTCTGATAAGAAGCTGGTGGCTCAGTGGTTTTTCATGGGGTTTTCTTATTAGAAACGGCGATATTTTGGGATTATCATTGGGCAAGCCTTTTGCGGAGAGCATTTCAGTTGTCAATAGGCCAACCCCGCCAAATTTTAATATCAGACATCTTAAAGCAGAATGTGTAAGTCCTGCCATGGGCGCAAGGATAAGTGGAGGAGATATGTCAAGCCTTCTTAAAGAAATAGTCGCAAAAGCAGTATGTTGCAAAATTCCTACCCAGAAGCCTCAACCCTGTTTCTGCCGTTTTCCTTTGCTAAATATAAAGCATCATCAGCCCTTCTAATAAAATCTTTTGCCAGTTCGCCTTCTTTAAACTGAGCCACACCAAAACTGCTGGTAACCTTTCTGTCAATCTCAAAGGTATGAGCTTCTATTTTTTGGCGGAGATTTTCCGCAAGGGTCACAGCTCCATGAATATCTGTTTCAGGGCAAAGTATCATAAATTCTTCTCCACCCCATCTTCCCGGGAGATCAATTTTTCTAACATTGGTTTTTATTATACTTGCAAGATTAATCAGGACAGAATCCCCTGCATTATGTCCATATGTGTCATTTATTGACTTAAATTTGTCAATATCAAGCAAAATTATTGAAAGGGGTCTTTTATATCTTGTATACCGTGAAACCTCAACATTTATATCCTTTTCAACCTTTTGCCTGTTAAAAATCTTTGTAAGAAAGTCCGTTATAATCATCTCTTCCAGCGCCTTGTTCTTAAAGGTAAGTTCAGCATGAGCCTCAGCCAGACGATTTTGTATCTCTTTTAGCTGATTTATGTCAACAGAAACGGTATATTTTACGGTTCTTCCGTCAGGCCATGAAATTGCCTTTTCCTGAAGCTGAAACCATCTGTCATCAACAGGGTTAAAATGCTCCCAGATGAAAGTATTACCATTGGGCTTAAAATCCCTTGTCACAAGCTCTTTTATTTTGCAGAAAAGACATGGCTCTGTTTCTTCGTATAAGGAGCTATAGCATATCTGACCAATTTTATTGCCATAATGCTGTCTGGCAAACTGGTTCATAAAGACAATCTCGTATCCTTTTACATCTATAACAATGACTATAAAAGGTATTACATCAAAAAGATTCTCAAAAAGTTTATTTTCAGACAGGTCTTTATTTATTACTTCCATAATTTGACCATACTTTATTGATTGTTTCCTGTAGCTTTTCAGGCTTGATGGGTTTAAGCACATAGCCTTTTGCACCGGCGTCAATGGCATCTATCACCATTTGTTCCTGGCCGTGTGAAGTTACAATAATAATAAGGGCTTTTGGGTCTTTTGCTATTATTCTTCTCGTTGCCTCAATTCCGTCCATATCCGGCATGGTTATATCCATTGTTATGAGATCAGGTTTAAACTTATCATATGCTGCAAGAGCAATCTCTCCATTTCTGCAAACACCCACAACATTATGTCCCAGATCAAAAAGCATTTTTTCTATCTTCTTAACTGTAATACCTGAATCATCCACAACCATCACATTAAGTGTATCCATGACTATACTTCCTCCAAATCATTAATAAGTTCAGACAATTCTTTTGGACATACGCAGAAAATCTCCATTACTCCAAAATCTGTGGTAAGAATATATGTAAAAAATTCACTTTCTTTAATCCTTGTTATACTTTTTGCCTCCAATATTACAACAGGAGGTGATAAAGAAATAACATGATTTTTGATATTTAGTTTTGAAATTGCATTACCAAGCACTATATTGATTATTTCACCTGCTGTTTCTTCGATATAAAGGCCTATCTCACTTTCATCAATCTCAATATCCTGCGCATAACGTCTGAAAACCTCTTCAATGAGATTTTTATCAAAACTAAATGCCAGCAGCATCTTTAAATTGCCTTCAACACTCATAATTGAAGTCATGTAACGCAATTGAAGTTTCTGCAAATCCTTTATTGCAGAAACTAATTTCTTGCTTTCAAGTTGTGTTTCCTCAGCAAGAAAATTCATTGACACATCAACAACATGGTTAATAAACTCCCTGCAGTTTACATTTAATTGCTCCATAATAATCCTCGCTATTCCTCAAAAATTAAGATTTTTCAATAAAAGGAATTGTAAAAATAAATGTCGTGCCCTCATCCTTTTTTGTTATTATATCAAGCTTGCCATTAAGCTTATTTAATTCCTCCATAACTGCCGCCAACCCAACGCCTCTGCCTGATAATTGATCCGCATGCTCCTTTGTTGAAAATGTGTCATTTAAAATAAGAGCTATTATATCCTTCTCATCCATTAAGTCAATAGTCTTCTGCTCATAAATACCAAGTTCTACGGCTTTTTTCCTGATCTTTTCAATATTGATACCCTGACCGTCATCTGATATTTGAATCTTTATCGTCTTATCATGCATGGTTATATCGCAGGTTACATTGCCGGCAGAAGATTTGCCTTTTTGGGTTCTCTCCACAGGAGTCTCAATTCCGTGGTCAACAATATTTCTGAAAACATGAATTAATGAACGGGTAAAGGAATTATAAATCTCCTGATCCACAAAAACATCGTCCCCTGAGATGTCTATTAGCTCCAGTTCCTTGCCAAAACGAAACGCAAGACTATTCATAACCCTTATATAAGGAATTATTAATGATTTAATATTTACATATAATAATTTCTTTACCAGACTTTTTAGTTCTTCAGGAGAATCATTTTCAAGAATTTTTATGACATCATCTTTTTTGACCCTGACTCTCTCCACATCTTCAAGAAATTCCTTTCCGAGATTTTTTATTATTATCTCCATATCCTCTACGTAAGCATTGTCAAAATCCGAAAGATTGCAGCAATCCAAAAACCCCAAAGGATCATCTTTTTCAGTAAGTTTGTATTCCTTTATCATATTTTCAAATTCATGAAGAATTTTAGAAAGATGTATAAATCCAAATTGTAAAAATAGCCCCTTAAATGTGTGCGCCTTTCTGTAAAGTATTGCTATCATCTCATCAAAGGGTCTGTTTGATTTTATAAGCTCTTCAAACTCAGAGTTCCTGAAATCAAGAAAATCATTTAATATTTCAAGAACAAAGCCTTTATCCCTGATAACGCCCACAATAAATTTAAGCCTTTCCTGCTCTTCCTTAATTTTATCCCTGAGCTCTGTCTGATAAGTGATATCATGTAATACGAGCATCATCTTATTATCATCAAGAAGCCTGTGTTCCACTGAAACATTTTTCTTATTTACATGAAAAACCTTGGGCAAAAGGGAAAGAAAAATCTCTTTCTTAAAAAGATCTATATTTTCTGCGAATATTTTCTCTAAATTTGATATAAACTGCTCTTTAACATGACTCTTTTCCGGAAGCAAAATATCCGCAATGGATATGTCCTCAATATTTTTGCCAAAAATATTCTTGCATTCAACGCTGTACTCACTGTCAACCAAAAGATCACTTCCAAAACTCAAAAAGCCAACGCCTGAGTTATGTAACAATGTCTCTATTTTCTGATTTTTTACATGGAGTTCCTGGGTTCTTTCATCAATTTTCTGTTCCAAAGTCTCATTAAGACCTATAAGCTGCTTCTGTGAATCCTGGAAAGACTGAATCATATTGTCAAATTCAGCAGACAAAATCCCTATCTCATCCTCTGAAATCAACCTTCCATTCTCATCATAAGTATGAATTTTGCTCCTTGCGGAAAGGTCTCCGTCTTTTATCCTTCTTGCGGTGTTGCTTAAAATGTTTATTGGCTTTAATGTGTTTCTCACAACCAGGAAGGTGATGATAAAAGAAATAAGAAAACTAAACAAAGAAATGCCAATAATAGTAACCCTCATGGTTTCCGAGGTCTCTTCTATCTCTGATAAATATGCAGAGGAGGCAATATAAATATCAAGTGGCTTGAAATAACGGATCCATGATACTTTTTTATAGGAAAAATTGTCAGGATCGTCTGGTTTATCCCAAAGATAATAATAAGACTGGTTTGGAGTTGACACTGCTTTTACAAGTTGTTCACCAAGATTATCATCAGAACCAGGTATTTTTAAATTGGCAAAATTTTTCCCTTCAAGTTTTTGGTTGGGATGGATTATCATGTTAAGTTTGGAATCAAATATAAACAGATAACCTGTTTTTCCTATTTTTATATCTTTCAAGGTATTTCTTAGCTCATCAATAAGTTTTGCTTTTCTTCTGTCAACCTCTTCCTTAATATCATCAACATAAACACCGGTGCCGAAAACCCAGTTCCATTGAGGAAAATGTTTTATATATGTCAGTTTCTCAGAAGGTTCTTTTTTATCAAGTCTGTTCCACCAGTAAGAATGAAATCCCTCATTGTGCTTCCTTGCAATTTCAATCATTGGAGGCACAATAAGGTTTTCGTAAACATCCTTTATATTGGAGAAATCTTCATACATCAGGGAAGGATGGGAAATAAGAATGCTGTTATAATCAGATATAAAAAAATAGTCTTTGTTTCCGTAACGAAAGTCCTTAACTGTGTCAAGAACCTGTGATTTAGCTGTTTCTTCGTTTTGATACGCGCCTTTTTTAAAATTCTCATAAAAATGATTAATATATGATTCTGCGACAAGTGTAAGATTTTTAAGCGAATTTTTTCTGCTTTCAAGGGCAAACTGCTTATACTCCTCTAAGTCTTGATAGGTTTTATGCACCAGCGAAATAACCTTTTCAAGTTGAAGTTTGCCGTTTTTTTCCTCAAGCTCAAAGGTTTTTTGCTTAACAATAGGCACAAGTATGAGAAGGAGACAAAAGACATTAAATGCTGTTGTGACAAATATAATAGTGATTATTTTACGAATTAACGAACATTTTTTAAAAAACATACACCATAAACCTTGTTTTTTCGTGATTTATAAAAGACTTCATGTCTTTTATACCCAACCTTCCACTTCCATTACGCAAAGATTATAAAACCCTAACCAAAAGTATCACAACATAAAAAAAATGCAAGAGAAAATCTCAAAAAATCAAAGCATTGTAGAAAAAAACACGTTAAAAAAGTTAGTCTTTTTTATCAGAAGATTTATGCATACTCGTCAGGGTTTCCATTAATTTATTAAGGCTTTTGCTTATCTGAGCCATTTCATCAGCGCCTTTTATATTAAATTTGTACTCATAGTTTCCGCCCTGCAATTCCTCAAGCCCTTTTTTAATAACCTGTAATTTTCTGGTTACAAAAAAATTGGCAAAAAAAGCGATATAAAACAAAAAAAACAAGAAGGCTATGGGGAAAAAAACTTTTACCTGATTTCCTATTGATGTGATGGTCTTTAAAGATGTGTTGTTAATCGCTATATAAAAATAAGAGTTAACAGTCTCCTCTTTCCATTTATCATGACATCCAATACAATAATTTGTTGTTTTAATTGGCATTATTTTTCCAATAGAATCGGTTTTGCTTAAAATGTATTCTGATTGTTTGGACTCGTCTATTAACTTGCTTTTATCTTTATTGATTTCTTCAGCGTGTGAGGAGTATAATGTTTTGCCGTCATAATTAATAAGGCTAAATTCCATAATGTTTTCACTTCTTGATATTTCTTTCATAAGATATGCAAACTGGATCATATTTCCTTTTTTTAAGGAGTCAACAGAGGCTCTTGTTATTAAAGCCGACAGGGAGTCAACTTCCATTTCTGCTTGCCTCAGGGATAATCTGATAAATTTGTCAAGGTAAAAATAAGATGTAATGGATAAAAATACATAAAAGATTACAATAGGGATTACAATTTTACATCCCACATTACATAATATCTTCATATATTGCTCCTTTTGACCTCTTATTCTTCATATTTACCAGTCTTATCCTTTAATGCATGAATTATACCCTTAATCATCATAATTGCATTCTTTTTTCTTGGGGGAAACACAAGGGAAAAAAGAATAAATTTTAAAATTGCCCTAAGAATATCGTGCTTTACCCATGCTGATGAAACATGTTTTTTTTTATAAAGAAGTATCCTGTTTCTCATTATATAGTATTGTCTCAGTGGATTATGGAGAAATACAGAAATTTTTTTCCCGAACCAGAGACTTCTCACGCATTCTCCAATTGTATGCTCCATAACCGCATCCTTAACTCCATAAAGATCATAGCCAAGATATGACATCTTGAAACACCAGTCAAAATCCACATTATCAATAAAAAGATCTTCGGAAAAAGGCTTATCTGTATGAATATTTTTAAGGGGTATCAGGCAGCCTGAAGCAGGAAGAAAATCGGTTTTAACATACTTTCTCTGAAATCGTTTTAGCCTTTTCACCTCTTTTTTGGTAAATCTTATAAAAGGATAAAAGGTAAAATGTCTGCTGTCCCAAAGCCTGGGACCAACCGCAGCAATTTTTTTTCCCTGTGTTTCCAGTTCATTAAGGGCGTCTTTCAGGATAAAAACCATATCTTTATTTGGGATGCTATCCTGATCAATTAAAAGAACGTGTGCAAAATCCCTTTCCTTTGCCCAACTAATACCCGCATTATGCGCATATGCAATGCCCTTATTTTCCCCAACAGAATAATAAGTTATTTTTAAATCATAAAAAAAATCCAGTTTACAAGATATTTCGCTGTTATCTACAATAAAAATGTGGTCAAGCTGGGGCAAAAAGAGAGAGATTAGTTTCCTTAACTTATCTTGATCGGGATTATACAAAACAAGAACACCGCAAACCTTGACATTATCCGGATTGTTATCTCTTTTAAGGTCGGTCTCAGGCAAGTTTTTTCTCCCATTCCCATGCTGTTTTTATAATAAATTCAAGGTCATCGTATTTAGGCTTCCAGTTCAATTCTTTCTTGATTTTTGCGCTTGCCGCCACAAGAACAGGGGGATCCCCAGGTCTCCTTCCGGTCTCTTTAACCTTCAAATCAATGCCAGTGACCTTTTTTGCGACATCAATTATTTCCCTGACTGAATAACCATGTCCGTAACCACAATTAAAGATATTGCTTTTACCACCGGAAATAAGATAGTTCATTGAAAACAAATGGGCATCCGCAAGGTCTTCAACATGGATATAATCCCTTATGCAGGTTCCGTCTGTTGTGGGATAATCTGCTCCAAAAATATTTATTGACTCCCTTTTGCCTCTCGCAGTCTTTAAAACAAGGGGGATGAGATGGGTTTCAGGATTATGATTTTCACCTATGCGGGAAAGGGGATCAGCCCCTGCAGCATTAAAATATCTAAGAGATACATATCTTATTTCAGGTATATCCCCCAAAATATCCTCAACAATCAGCTTGCTCCTTCCGTAAGGATTTATCGGGCTGACTGGCGTTTGCTCAGTTATCGGAAAGACAGCGGGTATGCCATAAACAGCGGCTGAGGAAGAAAAAATAATATTATTGACATTATTTTTTAGCATTACGTCCAGTAAATTAATTGTGCCTGAAACATTATTTTCATAATATTTAACTGGCTCCCTCACTGACTCGGCAACCTCAATTAATCCTGCAAAATGAATCACCACATCAGGCTTAAAACCTGAGACAGCATGATTTAGCTTTTCTTTGTCAAGAAGATCCCCAATAAAGACTTCTCCATAAAGCGCCGCTTCTTTATAACCTTTTGAAAGATTATCATAAATAAGCAAATCATACCCCTTTTCGCCAAGGAGTTTTACTGTATGCGAACCTATGTAACCTGCCCCGCCTGTTATAAATACTTTCATATATGATTTTAAGTTTTAAGCGTTAAGTTTAGTGTTAAGCTGAAGGAATTATCACTTCAAATCAATGCATTTTCCGCCGTCCTAACACTTAAAACTTTTTTAACTTAAATCTTCTTTTTTAACTCGCTTTGCCTGATAACGTATCTAAATAAATATTATGTGCCCATCTCCCATGAGTTCAGATACTTATCCTGCTCTTCAGTAAGAATGTCAATATATATTCCAAGGCTTTCAAGCTTTAATCTTGCTATTTCCTTATCAATATCAGCAGGAACTCCGTAAACGTCTTTTTTGAGCTCTTTTGCATTTTTTACCATATATTCTGCGCAAAGCGCCTGATTGGCAAAACTCATATCCATAACGCTGGAGGGATGTCCTTCCGCTGACGCAAGGTTAATAAGCCTTCCTTCTCCAAGAACATAAACTCTTTTCTGATTAACAAGCTTATATTCCTCAACAAAATCTCTTATAAAACGTCTGGCCTGTGTTGCCGTTGAAAGCCCGTCAAGGTCAAGCTCCACATTGAAATGTCCGGAATTACATACTATTGCGCCATCTTTCATATTTAAAAAATGTTCTTTTCTTATTACATGGAGATTTCCTGTGACAGTGCAGAAAAAATCACCAACTTTTGTGGCATCATCCAACTTTAAAACATCAAAACCATCCATAACCGCCTCAAGCGCCTTTAATGGATCAATTTCGCATATTATAACCCTTGCTCCCATGCCTTTGGCGCGCATTGCCACGCCTCTTCCGCACCAGCCGTAACCCATGACTACAAATACGCTTCCTGCTATAAGCCTGTTTGTCGCCCTTAAAATTCCATCAAGGGTGGATTGCCCGGTTCCGTATCTGTTATCAAAAAAATGTTTTGTCATAGCGTCATTGACAGCTACTATTGGATACGCAAGAACGCCATCCTTTGCCATTGCCCTTAATCTTATAACGCCGGTTGTGGTTTCTTCTGTGCCGCCGATAATATCGGGTATCTGGTCTTTTCTTTCCTGATGAAGCACTGACACAAGGTCTGCTCCGTCATCCATTGTAATCTGAGGTTTTGCGTCAAGCACAGAGCGAAGATGACTGTAATATGTGTCATTGTTTTCACCTTTTATTGCAAAAGTTGCAATTTCGTCATGTTTAACCAATGACGAGGCAACATCATCCTGAGTGCTTAAGGGATTTGAGGCGCATAAAAACACCTCAGCTCCACCGGCTTTAAGGGTCTGGGCAAGGACTGCTGTTTCAGTGGTAACATGAAGACAAGCGCCAAGCCTAATGCCTTTTAAGGGTTTTTCCTTTAAAAATCTCTCTTTTATGCTGTTTAACACAGGCATGCTCATGCCTGCCCATTCAATTCTAAGCTTGCCTTTTTCAGCAAAATTTATGTCTTTAACATGATGGTTCATTTATAATTCTCCTATAACCCTGCGTCTGATTTTAATTTTTCAACCATATCAACTCGTTCCCATT
>DYOW01000182.1 GCA_020720325.1 Desulfobulbus propionicus | reverse complement strand
AGGTGAGGGGAATAAATATATTACCCACGAAAAATCACATAGAACCAAATTTTTTTTTCATAATACATGCTTTTTTTCAATGACTATAAAACTCCTTTATTGAATCTGAAACCCTGATAACCTCTTTATCAGTCATACCATAAAAAAGCGGAAGCCTCAAAAGTCTTTCAGATATATTTTCGGTTATTTCCATTCCACCGAAAGTTTTCCCAAATTTTATGCCAGCAGGAGATGAATGTAAAGGTATATAATGAAAAACAGCATAAATTTCTCTTTCCTTCAGATATTTTATAAGCTTTGTTCTTTCATCAAGGGATTTTGTTATTATATAAAAAATATGACCATTAGCCTGACAATCATTGCCCATGCAAGGAAGCCTTAAAATTTCCTTTTCCTGAAGCGCGGCTAACAATTGCAGATAAAGATTAAAAATACGACGCCTTTCATTTATTATTTTTTCAGATTCTTCCAATTGTGCATACAAAAAAGCTGCAATCTGATCGCTTGGCAAAAATGATGAGCCTATATCAACCCAGGTGTATTTATCCACCTGACCTCTGAAAAATTTACTTCTGTTCGTGCCTTTTTCCCAGATAATCTCTGCCCTTTCAATAAATTTTTTATCATTAATAAGAAGCGCCCCGCCTTCACCGCTAATAATATTTTTTGTCTCATGAAAGCTTAAACACCCGATATTTCCAATTGTTCCAAGGAATTTATTACCATATTTTGAATTAAATCCCTGTGCGGCATCCTCAATAACAAGGAGATTATACTTTGCGGCTATATCATTTATCACATCCATCTTGCAGGGAACACCAGCGTAATGAACAGGCACAATTGCCCTGGTTTTTTCTGTAATAGCTCCTTCAATAAGGTTTTCATCTATATTAAGCGTATCCTGCCTGATATCAATAAAAACAGGCGTTCCATCACAGCGAACAAAGGCGTTTGCAGTGGAAACAAAGGTAAAGGAAGGCATAATAACCTCATCGCCAGGTTTTAATTCGCAAAGAATAGCTGACATCTCAAGGGCAGCTGTGCAGCTATGTGTCAATAAAACCTTATGGCAGCCAAACTGGGTTTCAAGCCATTTTTGGCATTTTTTTGTAAAAGGTCCGTCTCCCGCAAGCTGTGAGTTTTGAATAACTGACTGGGCAATGTAAAATAACTCTTTGCCAACTATGAAGGGTTTGTTGAATGGTATTTTCATTGAATTTTTGCTCCTTTCTTTGTCTTTGAACAGGATTAAAGGGATTAACTGGACAGACAGGATTTTTTTTATAATGAATAATTTTTTTTTCTAATTTTCCTCAAAAATTTCATCAATTGTTCTGGAGTTAACAAAGTTTATTATCCATTTTTCAAGCTGTTCCTTTGAAGCCTCATTTATCTTTCTCTCAATATCAAACGAAACATTGCCAAAACGAACCTTAATCATTGATTTAAGCGCTTTTTCCATGCC
>DYOW01000092.1 GCA_020720325.1 Desulfobulbus propionicus | reverse complement strand
TCCTATAACCCTGCGTCTGATTTTAATTTTTCAACCATATCAACTCGTTCCCATTTAAATTCAGGCTCAGGCCTTCCAAAATGTCCGTAAGCAGCAGTTTTCTTGAAAATTGGCCTTCTCAGATCAAGATACTGGATAATATCTCTTGGCTTAAAGCTAAAATTATTTTCAATGATTTCAACTATTTTTTCTTGTGAAATTTTTTCTGTTCCATAGGTTCTGACATTTATTGCAAGGGGTTTGGTAACGCCAATCGCATATGCAATCTGAACCTCGCATTCATCGGCAAGACCAGCCGCAACAATATTTTTGGCGACATATCTTCCCATATATGATGGTGAACGGTCAACCTTTGTCGGGTCTTTTCCTGAGAAAGCGCCGCCTCCGTGATGTCCTCTTCCGCCATATGTATCAACAATAATTTTTCTTCCTGTAACACCGCAATCACCAAGCGGGCCCCCGACTACAAATCTTCCTGTGCTGTTTATAAAATATTCTGTTTTATCTGTTAAAAATTCCTTTGCAATTACTTTTTTTATAACTTCTTCTTTTATAGCCTCATGGATTTCTTTTTGGGTTATCTGAGGTTCATGCTGGGCCGCAACAACAATTGACGTGACCTCAACTGGTTTTTTATTTTCATATCTGAGTGTTATTTGTGTTTTTCCGTCAGGTCTTAAAAATGGCAATACTCCTGTTTTTCTAACTTCAGCAAGTCTTTTGGCAAGTTTATGGGCATACCAGATTGGCATTGGCATATAGTCAGGGGTTTCATTGCTTGCATATCCAAACATAAGTCCCTGGTCTCCGGCTCCGATATCTCCTTCTCTGTCAACGCCCATTGCAATGTCAGGGGATTGTTTGTCAATGCTTGTAAGAACTGCGCATGTCTGCCAGTCAAATCCCATGCTTGCATCGGTATATCCGATTTCTTTTATTGTGCCCCTTACAACCTGCGGCATGTCAACATAGCAGTTTGTGGTTATTTCACCAGCAATTAAGGCAAGACCTGTAGTGACAAGGGTTTCACAGGCAACCTTTGCATATGGGTCTTTTTCGATTATACTATCAAGAATGGCATCTGATATCTGATCTGCCACCTTGTCCGGATGTCCTTCTGTAACGGATTCTGATGTGAAAAGAAAATTTGGCATCATAAGGCAAACTCCTTGAAAAAATATAAGAAAATTATTTTACACCCTAATTTTTATTAAGTCAAATTTTATATATTATTTATATTTTATCGCTACATAACAATAAGAAATTGCCTTTATAATAATTTGTCATTCTTTGAAAAAAATACAAAAAAACTAAAGCCAACCTCTAAAAATCAGATTGTTTCGCAACAATGTTCCTTGCTATGAAAATGTCTGTTATTGGATTCCATAGCGAAGCAATTTAATTTTTTTACTTTGGAAAAAGCTCCTGATGAAAATATTTCTATTTGTATGTAAGTGATTGATATAAACTTTTTAAAAAAATTTCTTCCTGAGGGGTTAAGTCTACAAACTCAAGACCAATGCAATGCCCCGTATCTTCTTGTTTACACCATTTTAATATTGCAAAAATATCAAAACTCCTAGAGCCTATTTTAAATTTTATTGGAAATTTTGCTTCATCCTTAAATGGCAGATAATTTTCGGACAAATAAATATTTAATCCACCAAGAGACAAGTCCTTTATTATACCCTTCATAACATAAATTTTGTCATATGTTATCTCTGCTTCAATTTGAAGGATGCCTTCAAAGGCTAATCTTTTTAAAAATTTTATGTCTATTCTATCGGATCCCCTTTTTTCATCAGGATTCCAGGAATAATCAATCTCAAGGGGAATACTACCAATATCTTCCCATTTTTTTTCATCTGCCATTTTGTCCTCCCTTTAAGGAATTTATAAACTTTAAAGAAAAAAAACATTATGTAAGATTTGCGGTATAGAGCCTGTTTATAAAATCCAGATCTCTTACGCTTAAATCTTCAAATCTAAATCCACCTGAATAATAGCTATCAGTTGGGGCTTTCCATTTTAATACTGCGTTTACGATTAACTGCCTCGCTCCTATAATAAATCTTAATCTTACCTTTGTATCAAGAGGCATTGATATTGGTGTGGTCAGATAAAGCTGCATGCCACCCTTGCTGATATCTTTGAGAAAACCTTCCATAAGACCATATCTCGATGATATAATCTCAATCTTTAAGGCATCTTCACCTTCGAAAAACACCCTTTTTAATATCTTAAAATCAACCCTGTCATCAGTTCTTTTTTCTGATCCCACAGGTTCATATTTTTTCGAAAGCTCATGCACACAGTGTACAAGAAATTTTGCCTTTTCAGGTGGGCATTCAGGCAAAATACCATGACCCAGATTAAAAATATGAGATTTGGCATTTTTTGCGTCTTCAAGTATGTTGGATATTTTTTCCTTAAGTATTTCTTCAGGCAAAAACAATGCGCATGGGTCGAGATTACCCTGAATAACCTTATCATACCCCAAAAAAGAAACAGCAGCTTTAACGGATAACCTCCAGTCAATTCCAACCACATCAACATGCAAATCCTTTATAATTCCAAAAAGATGCACTGCATCATATGCAAAGAAAATAAAGGGAATTGATGGTTTTCTTACATTATCAATAATACGCTTTATATAGGGCAGAACAAAATGCCTGTAATCCTCTGAGGTTAATACACCAGCCCACGTATCAAAAAGCTGGATAGCCTGTGCCCCTGCCTCAATCTGGGCATTAAGATATTTGATGGTGCAATCCGTCAGAAGTTCCATTAAAGAAGCGAATAAATCAGGATTGGAATACATCATTTTTTTTGTATTCACAAAAGATTTTGATGTTCCACCTTCAATCATGTAAGTTGCAAGGGTAAATGGAGCGCCGGCAAATCCAATAAGAGGAACCTTGTCTTTAAGGTTTTCTCTTAAAATTTTAATTGTTTCAAGGACAAAATGCACATCCGTTTCAGGAGCAATAGGTCTTAACTTCTGAAATTCTTCAAGGCTTCTTATTTTAGGAGTAAGCATTGGTCCCTTTCCTTCATCAAACTGAAGGTCAATGCCCATTGGTTTCATAAAAATTAATATGTCAGAAAATAATATCGCAGCGTCAACGCCAAGGATGTCAACAGGCTGAAGCGTCACCTCAGCGGCAAGTTCAGGTGTCCTGCAAAGTGTGAGAAAATCAACTTTCTCCCTTATTTTCTGATACTCAGGCAAATATCTGCCTGCCTGCCTCATAATCCATACTGGTGTTGGATAAACTTTATCACCCTTACACGCCCTGAGAAATGTGTCGTTCATTTAACCTCCATTAATCTAAAATATAACAAATTTTTGTTTATTAATGCATTACTATAAATTTTCATAATCCGTTACAATTAAAATCCTGACAAATTTTTTCCATTATCTGTGACAAAACAACTTGCTTTAATTTCGCTATTTCTTTTAAAATAAGACTTTTATGAAGTATTCCTATTTTAGGAATTGCAATAACAGAGGGTTCTTTTAAATAGCCAATTTCTATATCAGAATTATCCAATAAAATACCTGTTGTATCTAAGTTGGTTGTTAAAGGCAGATAAAGCAAATCATTATCGAGATATTCTTTTATTGCCAATATAGGTCTTATCTTATAATCCGACATATTTGTGAAATATATTCTGGCAATAAATAATTTTCCTACCATTTGGAATAATCCGTGTCATCTATTTCTAATTCTTTTGATAAAGCAATTTTACCCATATTTGATATTTCTTCATCGCTCCAAAAATCATACTCATCTTCCACTGGAAAAATCAATATTTCAACCCTTGTTCCAAAATCCTTAGGAATATCAATAGAAATCCTTTGTTTGCTGACATTTTTAATAAATCTTAAAGCTTTCATTTTTTTCTGCTCATTTTAATTGGCACATAATTACAAAAAGGCTCTTCATCAAGATAATCTCCTGTCATCGCATAAGCCCTTGCCCTGCAGCCTCCGCATATATTTAGATATTCGCAATTTCCACATTTACCTTTATAGCCTTTAAAATCCCTAAGTTCTTTAAGAAGAGCGCTGTTTTCCCAGATGTCTTTAAGGTTTTGTTCGTGGAGATTTCCCGCAGAAAGAGGAAAATAACTGCACGGAAGCGCCTCACCGTCAACATTTACAAGAAGTATAAGCTGACCGGCAAGGCATCCTTTAGCGCCGCCAGTTGAAAATTGCAGCGTCCTGTGCTGAATTCTTTCTCCTTCTTCCTTCGCAACCTGTGTCTTAATCCTGTAATAATGAGGAGCGCAGGTTGGTCTTACAAGAATTTCATCCTCCTCTTTTTCCATCTGGTAGTGCCATTTGAGAAGCTCTTCATAATCTTCCGCGGATATGAGTTCATCCATTATATCTTCCCCCCTACCGGTTGGAACAATCATAAACATATACCAGGCAGTGGCGCCAAGCTCTTTTGCAAGTTTCCATACCTTTGGAATCTCCTGCTGGTTTCTCTTTGTAAAGGATGAATTTATAAGAAATTTTATATCATTTTCTTTGAATAATTTTGCTGCATTAATTGTCCCGTCAAAGGCTCCGGGCTGATTCCTGAAATTGTCGTGAACACCTGCATCAGCCCCGTCAAGGCTTAGGGATACCATTTTTATCCCTGCATCCTTTATTTTTTGACATATTTCATTGTTTACCAAGGTGCCGTTTGTCGCAAGACACATCCTTAAACCTTTTTCAGTTCCGTAACAGGCAAAATCGTGCCAGTCTTCTCTTAAAAGCGGTTCGCCGCCAGACAAAACAACAACTGGTTTGGTATCAAATTCTGCGATCTGGTCTAAGAGGTTAAATCCAAATTCTCTTGAAAAATCAGGATGTTGAGACACTTCCATTTCTGATGAAGATCTGCAGTGGACACACTTTAAGTTGCATCTTCTTGTAATTTCCCATGCAAGCCATTTAAGTTCAAATTTCATAATTATTATAAAATACCAATAAAATATGATAAAAACAAGATTTTTTCTCTTGTTTAATTTTTTGTTTTTTTTGATATGTATTTTGAGATTGCCTATATTTTTTTTCTTGACTTTTTTTGTATCAGTTGTTACATTAAATATCAAGTGATACAATATATAAAAACAAGGAGGATAATATGATAAGTTCATCCAAACCCTATTAAAATATTGATAAAAATTTTTGGGATAATAAAGATTTTATTTCTGAAAAAGAATATAAAAAAACAAATGAAACAGATGAATTAAGAAAATTTTTCCTTTCACCTGGTTTTGACCCAGACAAAGATGAAGATTGCCCTGTTAAATATTTTTATAACAAAAAAAGGAAAAGTTGTGTTAATTCTGGAATTTATATGGAAAACAAAAAAAATGTAACAACTGATACAAATAAAAATTGGCTCATGTTTTTCTATACTGTTCCTTCAAAACCTGTAAATAACAGAATGACAGTATGGAGAAGGCTCACAAAGGCAGGAGCCTTGCATTTCAAGGAATCTGTTTATCTCCTGCCTTATAACGATGAACATTATGAATTATTTCAGTGGCTTGTCTCGGATATTATCGCAATGAACGGTGAAGCCGCCATTGTTTCAATCTCAAACATTGAAAACACCTCAAATGATGAAATAAAAAAGCTTTTCAACATTCAAAGAAATACAGAATATCAAAATCTTGAAAAAAAAGCTGAAGACATTGAAAGAAAACTTAACAGTCTTAAAAAAAGCGGCTCTGTTCAGGCAGACACCAAATTAACAGATAATCTTCAAAAACTTTCAAGAGAAGCTGAAAGTATTAAAAAAATTGATTTTTTTTCATCACCAGGCGGAAGAGAACTGGATAGAAAAATAAATCAGATACACAAATTAATACAGGGGCTTATGGGCGAAACGCATTATGCTGATGAACAATATATAATACCGAGAAAAATTGAGGATTATAAAGAAAGGCTCTGGATAACAAGGAAAAAACCTTTTGTGGACAGGATGGCATGCGCCTGGCTTATAAAAAAAATTATTGATAAGGAAGCTAAATTTCAATTTATTGATGAATCAGAAATAAACAATGTTCCTCAAAATTCTGTTCTATTTGACATACGCGGGGCTGAATTCACTCATATTAAAGACCTTTGCACATTTGAGGTTATGGTCAGGTCATTTGCCATTAAAGATAATGCAATAAAGAAAATAGCTGAAATTGTGCATGAGCTTGATATTAACGATGGCAAGCACAATAATCCTGAAGCTAATGGCATTGAAGAAATTTTGTCTGGAATAAAAAAATCAATAAAAGATGACCACCAAATCCTTGAAAAAGGAATGGAGATATTTGAACTTATTTATCATACTAAAAAAACCTAAAAACAAATACAATAAAACAAAAAAGGAGAAAAAAAACATGCCACCATTAGAAGTTCATTTGAAAACAAGCATTGACAGAACTGGAAAGGACTACAAGGAAATCCACCAGTGGATTGATGACCCTGAAAAAAAATACGAAAGACACGATGTCACAAAAATCCTTGAATTTGGAAGAATGTTTGAGGAAAAATACGGCAAAGAAGGCGCAGAGGAATATATAAGGCATATCCATGATGATTTGAATAAAAGATTCCATAAACTTGAAAATGTGGACAGAAAAATGCTTGATGACACCCTTGCCTATTTTGGAGTGAAATAGTGACTATAAACCTTACAAACCCGTTGACAGGCATTTGTTTAACGGGTTTCCTTGCAAGGGCTTCATATTCCCTTGCAAGGACTCCTGTTCTGGCGCTTTTTGCGCTTTCATTTGGGGTTGGTCCTGAGGCTGTGGGATTTGCAGTGGCAATTTCCACTGTGACAGGCATTTTCTTTAAGATGCCGTCAGGGGTTATTTCCGATGTTATAGGAAAAAAAAGAACATTAATCGCTGGACTTTGCGTATTTGCATTTGTTCCTCTCGCATATCTTTTTATCAATAATTATGAAACCCTTGTGATTGTGAGATTTTTTCACGGATTTGCCACCGCCATTTACGGACCTGTGGCAATGGCTGTTGTGGTTGAGGTGTCAGGGGACAAAAAAGCAGAGATGCTTTCGTGGTTTTCTTCAGTCACAATCATAGGAAACCTCATAGGAGCTCCCCTTGGGGGATTTCTTGTGACATGGCTCTCAAAAGGACAACAACCAACGCTTTTTCATTTTAAGATAATATATCTCATTGTCGCTGTTTTTGGTATTTTATCCCTTGTCATTATGCTTATAGCAATGAAAAACTCATCTGACCCAAAACTGCAAAAAGGCAGGACATTAAAGGATATTTTTGCAAAATTTTCCACAGGCGTCAGGGAAATTTTATTAAATAAAAAAGTATTGTTCACAAGCAATATGGAAGGCGTTCAAAATTTATCAGTTGGCGCTCTTGAGGCATTTCTTCCCATATATACCGTTGTTGTCTGTGGATTTTCCGCGTTTCATGCGGGAATTTTATGGGGAGCGCAAATAGGAGTGACTATTCTGACAAAACCTCTGATGGGAAGATATTCTGACAAATATGGAAGGCACGGACTTTTGTTCTGGGGAATGTTCTTATGCGCCATACCATTTTTATTAATACCATGGTTCAGGGAATTCTGGATATTAATCATATTATCCGCAATATTTGGATTTGGCGAGGCAATAGTCACATCATCCGCCGCCGCTCTTGTGGCTGATTATTGCTCAAAGGAAAATCTCGGCTCTGCAATGGGGACATTTGGCACAATTTTTGATGTAGGACATGCTACAGGTCCTATACTTGCCGGATTTCTTATTGGATTAACGGGAAATTCCAGTGATTTCAGGCTATCTTTTGCTGTTATTTCAATGATTTTAATAATCGCCGCTATATCCTTTAGAATTATGGTTATGAGAAAA
>DYOW01000091.1 GCA_020720325.1 Desulfobulbus propionicus | reverse complement strand
CCCCTTGAGGGAGAGGGTTAGGGGTATTAGATATATCACTCACTAAAAATCACTTATAACCAAAAATAGGATATGAGCAGAAGACTTACAGGTTTAATCAAAAAGGAATTTATACAAATTATAAGAGATCCAAGCAGCCTTGCAGTTGCCTTTTTTCTCCCTGTTCTGCTGCTTGTTCTCTTTGGCTACGGTGTTTCCCTTGATGCGGAACATGTGCCAATCGGCGTTGTCATTGATAAACAGGACAGGATCACAAACTCATTTGTCTCCATGTTTCAGGGGTCAATATATTTTAATGTGACTATATTCAGAAACTATAAAGATGCTGAAGACCAGATAAAAAGACATAAAATTGATGGAATAATCCATATAAAAGATGATTTTTCATCTAAAATTTTGTCAGGAAGCAATGCCAGCGCGCAATTGGTTGTAAATGCGGCGGATGCCAATAATGCCCGTATGGTCATGGGATATGCAGAGGCAATCTCCAGCAACTGGCTTGAAAAATTTCAAAAAGAGCAGGGAATTGATTTTAAGATACCAGTAAAGACAGAATACAGAATATGGTTTAATCCTGAGGTAAGAAGCAGAAATTTTCTTGTCCCTGGTCTTATTGTGGTTATTATGACGCTTATTGGCGCGCTTTTGACAGCCCTTGTCATGGCAAGGGAGTATGAAAGGGGAACAATGGAGTCGCTGATTGTGACTCCTGTGACCGTTACGGAGATACTTCTTGGAAAGCTCATATCATATTTTATACTTGGAATGGGCGGCATGCTTATATCTGTTTTAATGGCGGTTTTTCTCTTTGATGTGCCGTTAAGGGGTTCAATCTGGGTTTTGACGCTTACATCATCATTATTCCTTATTGTTGCGCTGGGAATGGGTCTTGCCATTTCAAGCCTTGCAAAGGAACAGTTTGTGGCGGGACAGGCTGCGATTGTGGTGACATTTCTACCTGCATTTCTCCTGTCAGGTTTTATATTTGAGGTGGGCAACATGCCAAAACCCCTTCAGATAATGACAAATCTTATTGCGGCAAGGCATTTTGTTTCAATACTTCAGACCGTATTTCTTGCAGGGGATTTATGGGTGATAATACTGCCAAAATGTCTGATATTAATAGTTATGGCAACATTCTTTCTTATGCGAACAAAACAACTCACAAAAAAAAGGCTCTGATATGTTTTTTTTACACATTTTAGCATTAATAAAAAAGGAATTTCTGACGCTTTTTAAAGATCCAAAAAGCCGTTTTGTGGTTATTGGCCCGCCTATAATCCAGCTTATTGTCTTTGGTTATGCCTGCACATACGACTTAAAAAATGCAAATATTGTTATCCTCAACCATGATAAAGGACATCTTTCAAGGGAATTAATAGACAGGTTCAAAAATTCTGATGTTTTCAGGGTAATAAAAGAGGTGGATGATGAACGGGAAATAACGCCTTTGATTGATTCAAAGGATGCCCTGATGGCGTTAAACATTCACAGTGACTTTACAAAAAATTTACTTAATGGCGAAAGCGCTCCTTTGCAGGTGATAATTGACGGAAGAAATTCAAATACAGCCGCAACTGCCCTGAATTACACAAGAACAATAGTAAAGGGTTTTATTGCAAAATGGCTTGACAAAAAAGACATTAAACTTCCCATGAATCTTGAGATACGACCCTGGCACAACCCAAACCTTGACAGCCAGTGGTTTATGGTGACAGGGCTTGTGGGGCAGCTCACCCTTGTGGTGACAATCATGGTCACAGCCCTTACAATTGCAAGAGAAAGGGAAACAGGGACATTTGACCAGCTACTTGTCACACCGCTTAGACCTGTGGAAATCCTTATTGGCAAGGCAGTTCCAGGTCTTCTTATCGGGCTTTTTGAGGGTTCTTTTATTGTGTTTCTTGCGGTTTTCTGGTTTAAGATACCCCTTGAAGGTCATTTATGGACGCTTTATCTGGGTTTATTATTCTATCTTATGGCTGTTATAGGGGTTGGACTAACGATCTCTTCCCTTGCCGTGACCCAGCAGCAGGCATTAATGGGGGCGTTTATATTTATAGTGCCATCTGTAGTTTTATCAGGTTTTACCACTCCCATAGCAAATATGCCGCAAATTATGCAGGATATCTCAATATTAAATCCTGTAAGACATTTTATGGTGATTTTAAGGGGTGTATTTCTTGAGGGCAGCGAACTTGAGGTATTGCTTCCAAGCCTTTGGCCAATGCTTTTTCTTGGAGTGACAAATCTTTGCATAGCCACATGGCTTTTTAAAAGAAGAATATATTAGAGACTAAAAAAAACAATAATTTTTATGACAACTATCAAAATCATATTAATTTTTCTCGATATCCCAATAGCCTGAATTCAAAAAAATTCTTCATCAGTTCAAAATGTCTGTCCTCAGAAAATAAAATTAAATTATTTTGAATTACGTTCTGTAAAATTATTAAATTTGGAATACCTACCTTATTTATTCCATTTTTTAGATTTTCTGACTGCATTCTGATTATTATTTCCCAATTTATGTTCATAACTGTTTTTTCTATGGTTTTTAATGATTCAATGACCTCATATTCTTTTTTTGTATATAAGCATGGTAGTAATTCGGCAAGAATGAGATCATTGACACAGACCTGATTTTCCAAGATTAAGTCATCTAATATTGGAAAGCTTTTTTGAGACCGGAAATATCCTATCCATATTGATGAATCAACTAAAATTTTATTCATCTGTTTCTTAAATTATTAATATCTATATCCAGGTCTATTTTTCCATGAAATTTAATCAATGCATTACGCTTTTCCTGATTTATGATGTTTTCTAAGGCTAATTTTATTAATTCTGTCTTGGTTTTGGCGTGAGTAATATCCATTGCTTTATTAATCAAATCTTCTGGTAAATCTAAAGTTGTTCTCATATATAGCCTCCTTTTTTTATTTTATGCATATTTTTATGCATTGTCAAATATTGTTTTATGCATTTTATTATAAAAGGCAGGAAAATATACTGTATTCTGTAGGGGCGATACTTCGACAAGCTCAGAACCATTCATGAGTCGCCCTGTTAAAATTTATTTCAATTTAACTGCAAACTGTTAAATAAAAAGCAGGATAATTGTTTCCCTACATCACACTTCAAACTTAAACCTTTACTTCGTATGCCCCGGCAAATTAAATGTGCTGCAACTGCCGCCACTGCACTGCCTGTGCTGGATATCACCTGCAGAGGCGCCGCTGATGGCTGATTGCGTATTATTACCTGAAGATGTGGATATATTTGAAGCGCTCATCAGCTTTTTTACCTCAGGACTATTGCATTTTGCGCATCTTGCCTTGTCTGTTTCCTTCTGGGACATCAAAAAAAGCTCAAAAGTTGCGGAGCAGCTTTCACATTGAAATTCATAGATTGGCATGGGAATCTCCTTTATGTTCATTTTTTAATTCTTTGTTCATATATCTTAAACTTACTAACACTATAAGCATTGAAAAAACCCCGCACAATAAAAATGTCTTTCTAAGACTTATTTCCTGGGCAATCATTCCAAGTCCAATGCTTCCAAGTGGGAAAAAGCCCATGAAACACATTGTAAAAAGCCCCATAATCTTTCCCCTGTATGCGTCCTCAACGCTTACCTGCAAAAGGCTTATTGAACTGTTGGCAGTAAAAATACCTGCCATGCCCGCAAGAAAAATATAAAATAAAGTGTCCCAGAAACCACTTGAAAAAGATACCAATATCATAGAAACCGGATAAATAAATATCCCAAGCATCCACCATGCCTTTCTGTCGCCAATATCACCCTTATGCTGGCTAAATGCAGTAAGAAGCAACGCCGCAAAACATGCCCCTGCCCCAACGCTTCCTGATATATAACCGTATTCCTTTGCGCCAAGCATGAGAACATCCCTGCAAAGGGATGGAATAAGAATACCGTAAGGAGTAACAAAAAGACTAAATATCAGCAGGATTAAAAGAACCGTCCTTATTAAAGGGTTTTTATTTGCAATTTTTATAACATCCTTCATGGAATAATGTTTTTTGGAATTTTTTTCACTATCATCCTGTTTTTCTTCAACTTCAATTTGTTTTATTGTGCTGTTAAGCCTTCTTCCCATTTGAATAATAATCAAAAGCACAAACACAGTGGTAAGGCTCTTAAAAAAGAATGAATATTCAGCGATTTTATGCTGAAGCAAGTAACCTGCTATGGCAGGTCCAATAATCTGGGCTAAATTAAATACAATGGAGTGAAGTCCCAGGGCGTTTGAGATAAATTTCCTTCCGACAATCTCGTACATTAGCGCCTGTCTTGCCGGCACCTCAAAGGACATAGCGGTGGTAAAAACAAATACAAGAGTTAAAAAAACAGAAATTGTAAGATATTCCTGCCATATCACAAGCATTCCAAAGATAAAAGACTGAACAAGGATGATACTCTGTGAGCCAAAAAGCACCTTTACCCTTGGAACTTTATCAGAAAGCCATCCCCCAAAAAAAGAAAAAAGCAAAAAGGGAAGTCCTGCCACAGCGCCCATAACACCCACATAAAATGTGGAGTTGGTCATCTCAAGCATCAGCCATCTCTGCGCGGTCGCCTGTGTCCATGTGCCCATAAGGGAAAAAAACTGCGAGATAAGCAAAAGGACAAAAACAGATTCTTTCAGGGAAACTGTTGCGTGATTATAGAGATTTATTATGGAAGACTGGTTATTTTCTAACTTTTCCGGCAATTTCTTTGGCAAAATAAGTAAGTATCATATCTGCCCCTGCTCTGAAAATACTTAAAAGAGACTCTTTTACAACACGCTCCTCATCAATCCATCCATTAAGGGCAGCAGCTTTAATCATAGCGTATTCCCCGCTTACCTGATATGCGGCCACAGGCAGGGTAAATTCCTGTTTCAAAAGATGTATAATATCGAGATAAGGCATAGCAGGTTTTACCATTAAAATATCAGCGCCTTCTTCAAGGTCAAGGGTTGCTTCCCTTAATGCCTCGCGTTTATTGGCAGGATCCATCTGATATGAGCTTCTGTCACCTTTTTTGGGAGCGCAATCAGCCGCATCCCTGAACGGGCCATAAAAAGCTGACGCATATTTTACGGAGTATGCCATAATTGGAATATGATCAAAATCTTCTTCATCAAGCGCTTCCCTTATTGCGCCTACCCTTCCGTCCATCATATCTGACGGAGCGACAATATCCGCGCCTGACCTTGCATGGGAAAGGGCTGTTTTTGCAAGCATTTCAAGGGTGATATCGTTTTGAATGGAATCACCTTTTAAGATTCCGCAATGACCATGAGAGGTATATTCACATAAACAGACATCAGTAATAACAATCATATCAGGAAGTTCTTTTTTTATCTGAATTATGGCATTTTGAACAATGCCCTTTGATGACCATGCCTCTGATCCCTGGTTATCCTTTCTTTCGGGGATACCAAAAAGAATTACGCTCTTAATGCCAAGGTCGTAAGCCTCTTTTATTTCATTAATGGCTGTGTCAATGGAAAACCTGTGTATGCCTGGCATTGATTTTATCTGGTCTTTTACACCTTTTCCAGGTGCGACAAACATAGGATAAATAAGTTTATTTATATCTAAAACAGTTTCTGATATCAAAGACCTTAAAGAGGAATTTGCCCTCATTCTTCTTGGTCTGTACTGGGGAAACATCATAAAATCCACTCCGAAATCTTATTTTTAAGTTCTTCAACACTGCAATTTTCAGATATGCAGGCAGAACAGCCGGCGTCTCTGCACTTTTCAAGCTCAGCCTCATCCATTTCAGGGCATATAACAATTATTGGTATATCTTTTGTGTCCTGAGATTCTTTCAAAAGAACGCTGAGGGATGTTGCGTCAAGCTGCTGGGAATGTCTGTAAACAACAATAACATTAACAGGCTTTTTTTGGGCTGTTAAAAAAGCATCCTGACCATTTTGCTCAAAAATTGCCTGAAATCTCAGTTCATCCGAGGCTATCTGAGCAATTTTTCTCAAATCAGGGTTAAGATTAACAAAAAGGACAGATGCATTTGCTTTCATGTAATTATAATTATTTAATTAAAAATTTGAATTATAACACGATTTTATTAATTTGTTAATATACCATTCAGTATTTTCCACTGCCTCAAGGGGTATTAAAAAGACATGCTGCCTTGCCCTTTCCCTTACAAGAGAAAGTCCATACTCAAGCACATTACATATTCTTTCACATTGTGAGTATAAATTCATAGGATTTTTGAAATAAATTTCAAGTAATTTATCAATTGCCTCGTCGGAAAAAACAATGCTTAAATTACATCTGTTTAAAAATGCAGTTTCATAATTTTTAATATGCTTAAAAATTACCTTTAAGTCTTTATATGCTCTTTCCACATCTACGTCCTTTTCAAGGGCAATATCAGCGACAAATTCTATTCGCTTATCGGTTAAAGGAAATTCACTTATATCAAAACCGTTTATGCCGTCTTTATATATATTTTTAATAATCTTTTTTCTTTCCTGCAATAATATTGCATTATATCCTGAAGTGTTAGCCAAAAGTATCTCACTTAAAACGCCCATTTCAATTCCATTTTCATTATCAGATATCATATCCATGGTTACAAGGAGCTGTTTTACATCAGTAGAAGGCAATATCTTCTCAAAGGGCAGCAATGACCTTTCAATTACACTTACAAGAGAGCGCGCGCCCGTACCCTCCTCAGAGCCTTTTTTGGCAAATTCACGTAAAATAACATCTTCAAAGCGTATATCTATTCCATATGAAAGAAAATCCTGCCTTTTTGCCTTAATTATGGGATTATTTGGATTTTTAAGTATTTCATAAAGGTCATTTTCCGTAAGTTCATCAAGCACCGCAACAACTGGCAACCTTCCTATGAATTCACTTTCAAATCCATATTCGATTAAATCCTGGGGTTTAACCATCCTGAGCCATTTATTATCTTCATTATCATCAATATCAGCCCTGAAACCAATGCCTTTTCTAAAAACTCTCTTTTTTATAATATCTTTTAGACCTGAAAATGCCCCGCTCACAATAAAAAGAATATTTCTCGTATTTATGGTTGTTTGTTCTTTTTTATCATTTCTCTTAAATTTATCAAAGGCTTCAAACTGGAAAAAAGGATCAACAAAGTTTTTTATCTCGACTTCTGTTTCTTCAAGGGGTTTAAGCAAGGTTCTCTGTACTCCCGCCCTTGAAACATCCGGTCCCTGGGTATAAGGAGACGCTGCAATCTTATCAATTTCATCAAGATAAATAATGCCATACTGCGCCTTTTCAATATTGCCGTCTGCCTCAGCGACCAATTCCCTTACAAGGTCTTCAACATCTCCGCCCACATAACCTGTTTCACTGAATTTTGTCGCATCACCTTTAACAAAAGGAACTCCAAGTTTTTTTGCAATGAGTTTTATAAGATAGGTTTTGCCAACGCCGGTTGGTCCTATCAGGATTATATTATTTTTTATATACCCAACAGGAGGACCATCTTCACCCCTGGATTTTAAGTATCTTATCCTGTTAAAATGGGTGCATATTTTTGTTGCAAGGATTGCTTTTGCGTCATCCTGCTTAATTACATATTTATTTAGATAAGCCTCGAGTTCCTGAGGTTTTAAGAAAAAATTAAGGTAAACATCATCTTCTTCTTTTGTTTCAGATTCTTCGATTTCTGAAATCTTCTTTCCGGTCTTGGACATAAGCATTTCTGAGTAGACCTTTATTGTGCCGCCATATTTCTTGCTGAGATAATCGCTGATTTCTTTCTCAAGC
Source organism: Desulfobulbus propionicus (assembly GCA_020720325.1). Taxonomy (GTDB): domain Bacteria; phylum Desulfobacterota; class Dissulfuribacteria; order Dissulfuribacterales; family DYOW01; genus DYOW01. The sequence continues at coordinate 188 of DYOW01000091.1, read as the reverse complement.
TCTTTCTGGGAAGGTATTTCGCTTTCCGTATCCTGGGGTATATTATCAAAAATATCTTTCTTCATGTTCATAATACTTTTCGTAAATTTTTTTTGTCAATTAAATATTATAACTTTTATGTGAAATTTTACATCCTTTAAACATGGGTCAAGTTTCAAAAAAAAAATAAAAAGTTCCGATAAATATAT
>DYOW01000090.1 GCA_020720325.1 Desulfobulbus propionicus | reverse complement strand
ATATGACAGTTTGAAGACATTTTCCCTAATTTACCCACTATATTTCATATAGAGACATAAAAAATTAAATGCAAAGAATATTATTAAACTTAAAAATCGCCTTAAATTCTTTAAGACACTTTAAGCTGCGGACTGCCCTCGCTGTGCTTGGCATCAGCCTTGGAACCATTGCGCTTACGGTGGTCACGGATCTTTCAGGTTCTCTCATGCTTCAGACAATAAGCGAAATTAACAGGCTTGGTGAAAATATACTTATTGTAAAAAGCGGCGCTGTAAGGGCATTTGCAGGGGCAACAAGGGTATTTCGAGTAGCCAACACACTTAAAGAGTCTGACACAGAGGCAATTTTCAGGTATTCTGGCGCTGTTGAGGCTGTATCTTCTTCAGCCTCAAAGGTGTTCCCTGTAAGATACAGAGAAATGGTTCTGCCTAAGATAAATGTAGTTGGAGTAGAGCCTAATTTTTCTTATATAAGAAGTTTTTATCCTGAAACAGGTCTTTTTATATCTGATCAGGATAACCGTGATGCAAACAGGGTTGTTGTCTTAGGAAAAAAGATTGCGAAAAAGCTTTTTAAAGAGGGTGAAAACCCCATTGGAAAGTATATCCTTATATGGAGAACTCCATGTCAGGTCATAGGCATAATGGAGGAAAAAGGGGCTGATATATCCAATGTGGATCAGGATAACCAGATTTTTATGCCATTAAAGACCTTTACGACCCGTTATATAAGCTCTGATGTCATTGACACTATTTTTATAAAGGTAAAAAAACCTCAGATTATTGACAATGCAAAAGGTGAAATCACCGCGCTTTTAAAGCAGAGACACAATATAAGGGGAGATAAAGAGGATGATTTTACTGTCATTGACATGAAAGATGTCCTTTCTCTACAGGCTTCAACAATGAAAATGGTCTCGATTCTTGGAACAATTTCTGCTATTATCTCATTTTTAATAGGTGGTATTGGAATTTTATCCATAATGACCCTCATAGTAAATGAAAGAAAAATAGAAATAGGCATAAGAAGGGCAATAGGAGGCAGAAAAAGGGATATAATCAGTCAGTTTCTTGCTGAATCATCATTAATTGCCATCTTAGGCGGAACTTTTGGAGTTATATTGGGCTTTGCCATAAGTTTGGCTATATTTTATGTTTCCAAACTCCCTTTTTATATTTCAGTCACAGGCCTAATCATATCTTTTTTTGCATCAATACTTGTTGGCATTATTGCTGGGATTTATCCATCAAGAAATGCCATAAAAATAGAGCCAGTGTATATTATCAGAAATTCATAAGGAAACTTATAGTAATTGTTTTATTTTTTTTCACAAATCAACAAAAGGCATCATCTCAGATATATCATCACAACCTGTCAAAGCCATTAAAAGACGGTCAATGCCCATTGCCATGCCTGAATATGGCTTTTCTAATTTTTTTATATCATTTAAGAAATTTTCAGGAAAAGGATATGGTTTAAGATTATTTTGCTGTCTTTTATTATTTTCAGAAATTATGGAATTTTTAATGAAATTTATATCATTAATCTCTGTCCATCCGTTTGCTATCTCAATTCCGTTAATATAAAGCTCAACTCTTTGGGTAAATTCAGCATTTTCATCTGTTGGCTTGGCATATGCTGAAACCTTTTGGGGAAAACCAGTGAGAAAAACAGGGATTTTTTTTGAGATGTCAATTATATTGTCCTCCACCTTCAATATGAAATCATCATAATACCTGTCAATGGAAAAATCCCCCGCAGGAATCCATCCCGCATGTTCAAGAAAGGCATCTTTTATGCTTATTTCTCTGAAAGGAGGGGTAAAATTTGTTGATAGGTTCAGCATTATCATGTTTTGGGGTGTATGATTGTTATTATAATAATTTTTTAATGCAGTTGTGGCAGAAAATATAATCTCTTGGCAGTTTTTCATAAGGTCTTTATAATCGGCATCTAAGCTGTACCATTCAAGCATTAGAAACTCGCGCCAGTGATGATTTCCTTTTTCATCATCCCGAAATACCGGGGTTATCTGAAAAATTTTTTCTAATCCCAGTGAGAGCATTCTTTTCATATATATTTCCGGGGATGGTATAAGATAAAGGATATGATTTTTTTTATCTTTCAGAATAAATGTTTCTATTGTGGACTCAGGAATGAGTTCTTTGCCCATAACTGGTGTAAACACCTCCAAAAAACCCTTTGACTTAAAAAAATAACGGATTGAATCAATAACAACGGATTTGAGATGCTGGTTTTGAATTAAAGTATTATTAAACATTTTCAGCTGCCTTTAAATTTATTTTAAATTAATAAAAAGCGCTATTTTCTTGACTTTACATAATATTAATTTTAAAATTTTATAATTATTTGATAATATTTCTTCAAATGCTAATCTAACATTCAGTGAGGATTATGAAATACTTTTTCATAAAAATACTTTATTTAATCGTAATTTTTCTTTTTGTCGCAACTCTTAATCCTGAAAAGATATTCTCTCATATCACTAAGGCGAGTCGGAATGAACAGGCAATGCTTGGACTCTATTATGATTTTACAACCGAGCTTGCGACAAAAACCTTGGTAAAGATTAAGGAAAGCCCTGCGATAATGACTGTTTTCACTGAAGAAGAAATAAAATCCATGGGGGCAAGGGATCTTATTGATGTGTTAAATCTTGTTCCGGTTATAACCTTGCAGACAAAACCTGGAGCTTATACTATTAATTTAAGAGGAATCAGCACAATTGATTCGGAAAAAATACTTTTCATGGTGGATGGTCACACTGTAAATGTTGAACTTACAGGAGGCGCTGGCTTTCACTTTATTGACATGCCTATTGAAAACATCAAAAAAGTGGAGGTTATGAGGGGCACAGGCTCATCCCTTTACGGCGCAAACGCATTTGTGGGGCTTATAAATGTTGTCACAAAAAAGGCTGAAGATATTGACGGGGTATCCTTTGCAACAAGACACGGCTCTTTTGACAGCCATCGCTACTATCTTGAGGCAGGAAAAAAAATAAGGGAAGATTTTAATGTCTGGGCAAATGTGAATTATTACAATACTGACGGGGAAAAAATATTTGTTGAAACCGATTCGCTTAACAAAAACCCAAAATCTCCCAATGCAAAAATATCAAATGCGCCTGGATATAACAGCGAAATGAATGAAAGAACGGATTTAAATCTTGGGGCTGAAATAGGTCATTTTACTTTCAAAGGTATTTTGATTGACAAAAAGACTGGGGCATATTTCAACGCGGGCGGCGCATTGTCAGATGACACAAATACTGACAGAAAATATATGAGCGGCATTCTCACCTATAAAGATTCTTTTTTTGATGAAAATATAAATATTAAAAGTGATTTATATCTTAATAAACTTGACTACAACACAGACCTTTATTTAAGCCCTCCGGGTTTTATAAATGCCCAGAAACAAAAATTTCTATTGGGCAGGCGCTCCCAGCAGAGAGCTTATCTTGAAGAATACGGATTTGACACACAGCTTGACACCTCAATAAAAAAGCATGATATAACATTTGGCTTTGAGGCAAAAAATTCCGCGCTCCATGATGTTGCGCACTGGTCAAACTATTGTCAGGGCTTGCCTTTGGAAGGTTTTCACGATACAAGCAAAAACAACAACTGGATTCTTCCGGCAGACCGATTTTTTTACGGAATTTTTATGCAGGATCAATATGCCCTTACTGACGACCTGACGCTTTATGCGGGAATACGCTATGATAACTATGACGACAGCAGCAACGGCAATGTGTCGCCGAATCTGTCCCTTGTTTATAAATTTTTTGAAAACTGGAGGGCAAAACTTATATACGGAGAGGCATTCAGGGCGCCAAATTTTGCAGATTTATACAAACTTCCTGCTGGCGCTCCCCGTGTGGGAAATTCGGATGTCAAGCCTGAAAAAGCAGTCACATATCAGGCAGGCATTGAGTGGGATGCGTCAGAAAGATTTAATGCAGGGCTATATGCCTTCAGAAATAAATACAAGGACATGATAAGCGAGATATTTAACCCAGCCACCCAGTATTTTGAGGCGCAAAACACAGGAGAGATCCAAACAAAAGGCATTGAGCTTACTTTTCACTTCCATCCTATTAAAAATAAACCACAAGACAGTATTTTTCTTAATTTTTCATACACTGACACAGAAGATGAATTCGGTGAGGAGTTTCCCGCAGCGCCTAAATGGCTGGTATCAGGAGGATTGGACTGGGAAATAATAAAAAAACTTGCCTTTAACATTAATTTCAATTATATTGGTGATTCAAAGACTTCAATCACTGATTCCAGGGAAGAATTCAGCTCATGGTGGCTTGCAAACATGTCTTTAACAGCAAAGGATATGTTCGGATATTTCAAAGGAATGGATTTGAGGTCATCTGTATATAATCTTTTTGATCAGGACTATAGTTTTCCGGACATAACGAACAGCTATCCTGACAATTACAACAGACCCGGAATATCTGCAGAAATCGGGGTTACTTACAGATTTTAAAATATGAAAAAAAAATTAATTCTGACAATTTTATTTTTTATTTTATTTCTGATATTTTCATTTAATGCGTTTTGTGTACAGAAGGAAATTGCAATATTTTACAGGGATGATATACCTCTTCATAAATTTTTAAATGAAAAAATTATTCAATACTCTAAAGAAAAGGCAAACCTTAAAATAAAAACATTTCCTGTCAACCAAGATCCTGTTGAAATAAAAAATATTATAAAAGCAAGAAGCAAGGATTCTTATTTTGTTGCTATAGGAGATTCAGCCCTTGAATTAATTTTGAATTCCGGCATTGAAACAATAGGACATTATATTCTTATATCTAATAATAATCTTATTGAAAAGGCGGAAAAAACCAAAAAATGGGTTGGAAACAGCATAAATGTGCCATATAACCTGCAATTTGAGATTACATTAAAATACATACCCCAGATTGATTGTGTGGGATGTATCTATACTGATAAACAAAAAGATGCTTTGAATGAATTTCTGGCTGCCGCAAAAAAATATAACCTTGATGTTAAGTCAATTAAAATAAAATCCAGCAAAGAGGTTATTCCCGCAATAAACTCCCTTTTTCATGATTGCAGAATATTCTGGATATTTCCTGATCCTGAGCTTGTAAATGATATAACAATTCAGACAATGACTCTTTTACAGTATCAGCTTAAAAAACCCATTATTGGCATAGGAAACAAATCCGTCGCCATGGGCGCTTTAATGTCTGTTAATTATGATATAAACCAGATTCCCGAACTCCTTGTGGATACAATATATAATTTTTTTACCACTGGCATACACTCAGCGGATCATTACTGTAAAAATGCAATAAAAATTTATTATAACTCCAAAACTGCAAGGATGCTTGCAATCAGGATTGAGATCTTTGATAAATTTATTTACCAGGATGTTGTTCAGTAAAATTATGGATAGAATTCTTAGTTTTTTTCAAAAAAGTTTATTCAGACAGATAATAAGCCTTACTGTTCTTTTTGCCATTGTAGGTTCTTTGCTGTTTATTTTGCTGATACATATTTTGATTTCAGAAAATCTTCAAACATGGTGGCTTGCAGACCTTAAAAGCAAGACATCCACCATTGCAAAATTTTCCACAAGCTCACTTTATATTGACAATCCAGCCTTTCTGGTTGAACTTTCAAAGCAATTGGAATTTGATAAATCAATAAAAAACGTAATAATTTACAACCTTAAAGGCAATGTCTGGTATAAATTTAATAATCAGGATGTCATTGAGCTTACAAAGGATGAAACTGCAAATTATATATTAAAATTCAAAAACGTTAGTGAAAAATTGACTTTTTACACAATTTTTGAAAAAAATTCCTTGTTTGCCCCTATAGTTCTTGAAAGCATAAACGAATTGACAGGAGAAGCGCTTTATGGAAACGCACCCCAAGGCAACGCTCAAATCATAGGTGTTGCGCAGGTTATCCTTAGTGATGCTCAGATTAAGAACAATATTAATTTACTGTTATCTTCCACTATAATTATTATCCTGAGCTTTATGCTGGCATTTCTTTTTGTTTTGTCCTTTATTATTAAGAAGATGATTAAGCCTGTTAATGATTTGATTAAGTGTTCTGGAAGAGTTTCCTCAGGTAACCTTGAAGGTAGGGTGCAATCAACTGTCAAAGGAGAACTTGGAACCTTAATTTATCAGTATAATACAATGCTTGACTCGCTCCAAAGTTATCAAAATGAACTTTATGATGAAAAAAACAGGTTAAATCTTATTCTTAATAATATGGAAGACATGGTCTTTATGATAAATGATGATTTTAGAATTGAATACATGAACCCGGCAGCCTTAAATAATTTTTCTCCACAAAAGGATAAACTTTGCTATGAGATCATTTATGACAATTCTTCGCAATGTGAGAATTGCCCGAAGCTAAAAATTTTTGAAATGCCTGCGTCTAAAGCATTCTCAAAAGAGCAGCAAATAGGTGATAATTTATATGAAATGAAGTACTCGCTTATATTAAAACAGGACAACACAAAATCTATTCTCGCCATCATAAGGGATGTCACAGAAAAAAAACAACTTGAAGAAGAGAGGGCAAAGGCGCAAAAACTTGAATCCATAGGCATTCTCGCAGGAGGAATTGCCCATGATTTCAATAATATCCTTACTGCCATCATTGGAAATATAACCCTTTCCAAGATGCTTGCTGGACAAGACACAAAACTTTTACTAAGGCTTGAAAAATCAGAAAAGGCATGTGAAAGGGCGCAAGACCTTGCAAGACAGCTCTTAACCTTTGCCAAGGGCGGAACACCGGTTAAAAAATTCGTATCATTAACGGAATTAATAAAAGAAATCGCCACATTCTGCCTGCACGGAAGCAATGTTAATTTTATAATAGACATACCTGAAGATTTACCAATGATAGAGGCTGATCCCAATCAAATCCATCAGGTATTCCAGAACCTTGTAATAAATGCCCAGCAGGCAATGCCTAAAGGCGGAAGTATTTCTATCAAGGCTGAGGTGGTAAAGCTGAGTGAAACTTCTGGATTGGCATGTTTAGCAGGTGAATATATTATTATTTCAGTTAAAGATGAAGGACTGGGGATTTCAAAGGAAAACCTGTCAAAAGTCTTTGATCCTTTTTTTACAACAAAGGAAAAAGGAAGCGGTCTTGGGCTTTCCACAACATTTACTATTATAAAAAGACATAAAGGATGTATTTATGTGGAATCCGAAGAGGGTAAAGGGTCAACTTTTTATATATATTTACCTGTGACACAAAGTATCAATAATAAAATACAAAATAATCATTTAGAAAAAATAACCACCCAAAGTCTCGATGAGATAAAAAAAGACTTAAGAATATTAATTATGGATGATGAAGCAGATGTAAGGGACGTATTTGCAAGTATATTAAGTCATTTGGGATTTAAATCCGAAGAGGCAAGAAACGGTTTTGAGGCATTAGACCTCTACAAAAAAGCCCTTGAAGAAAATAAAAAGTTTGATCTGGTTTTTATGGATTTGACCGTTCCAGGAAGCATGGGGGGTAAGGAAGCTATAAAAGAGATACTTTGCCTTGACAGAGATGCAAAGGTGGTTGTAAGCAGTGGATACTCTGACGACCCTGTGATGAGCGATTATGCCACGTATGGTTTTTCTGCATCTTTACCCAAACCCTTGAAAATTGAAGATGTAAAAGAAGTTATTCTAAGGCTGTTTTCAAAAAAAGATACTAATTGAGAAGGTTTGGCTTGATAGTTTTCTAAGCTATAAAAAAATATGACTAAAATAAAATTACAAACTTTGCAAACAAATTTATCTTGACATTTATCAGAATTAATTTAAAATTCTCATTTCACTATTTTAATCTGGCGATGTAGCTCAGTTGGTTAGAGCACACGGCTCATATCCGTGGAGTCCGGGGTTCAAGTCCCTGCATCGCCACCATTTTGTCTAAAAAATAGTAAGCAAAATTAATAAGTTAGAACGATAAAAAAATAAAAAAAGGTAAAGGTAAGACAAAAAGTAAGACAAGGTATAGATTTTGCCTTAAAAATTATTCTTTAGCCTAGTAATTTTTTTAAACCGAATGTTCCGCCACCCAAACTACATAACTAATTGAATATCCATAAAAAAGTGTT
>DYOW01000181.1 GCA_020720325.1 Desulfobulbus propionicus | reverse complement strand
ACCCCAACCCTCTCCCACAAGGGGAGAGGGAGCAATTAAATTTCCACTCCCATCAAAGGAGGGGAGAGGGAAATCTCTCCCTTGATGGGAGGCGATTAAGGGGAAGGGAATATAATTTCAAATTATTTTTGGATGAATTAATCAGACTTTATAAAACATAAAAAATAAGGAAAACCTCTTGAAATCCTTTGTTATTGCAGCCACACAGAGTGGTTCGGGAAAAACGCTCATTACCCTTGCTTTTCTTGCAACTTTTATGAAAAAAGGTTATAAGACGCAGCCTTTTAAGGTTGGTCCGGATTTTATAGACCCTGGACATCATAAAAAAATAACAGGCAGGGATTCAATAAACCTTGATTCATGGATGCTCACACCCGAACAGAATAAAACTCTTTTTCAAAGCTATTCAAATAAAGATTGTGATATTGCGGTTATTGAAGGGGTTATGGGGCTTTTTGACGGAATGTCAAGAGGCTCGTCCACAGCAGATATTGCAAAAATTCTGGATTTGCCAGCGCTCCTTATAATTGACGCCTCATCAATGGCGGAAAGCGTCGGGGCAATATTTAATGGTTTTTTAAGATATGATGACAAAATTAAGATAAAATGGGTATTATTTAATAAGGTAAGCAGTGAAAAGCACAAAAAGCTCATATTAAAGGGCATGGAACGCATAAAGGGGGATTTTAATGTGCTTGGTTTCCTGCCCAGAAATACAGATTTACAGATTCCCCACAGACACCTTGGACTTTTTACCTCAGACGAGACAGATTATGATGTTGCCTTTAAGGAAAAACTAGCTGTTTTTTTAGATAATAATATTGATATTGACAGATTTGTTGAGACTATTCCACAAATATCAACAGAAAATAATCTAAATTATAAAACAGAGGATAAAAAAGATAAAATTTGCCGTATCGGGGTTGCAAGGGACAGGGCTTTTTGCTTTTATTACCCTGATAATATAAGGCTTCTTGAGGAAATGGGCGCTAAGATTGTATATTTTTCCCCTGTGTATGACACAGAACTCCCGTATGACATCCACGGTCTCTATTTTGGCGGCGGCTATCCTGAACTTTATGCGGAGCAACTATCCAAAAATTCCGTTATGATTAAAAAAATCAGGGAGCTTTCCCAGAATAAAATTCCAATATATGCTGAATGCGGCGGATTAATGTATCTTAGCCGTTATATTTATATAAATAATGATGAAAAATATGAAATGCCCGGTATTATCCCTGTTAACGTAAGAATGCTTGAAAAACGTAAGGCTCTTGGATACAGGGAGGTTGAGCTGCAAAATGATTGTATCCTTGGTGAAAAAGGGCTTAGGGCAAGGGGGCATGAATTTCATTATTCTGAAATAATGGAGCAGGAAGGCGCAAATAACCTTTATTTGTTATATTCGGATTTGATTTCCGATAATGCAAATTTAAATCCCCGGAAAGAGGGCTTTATGTCAGATAATATCGCCGCAAGCTATGCGCATATCCATTTTTTAAGCCAGCC
>DYOW01000089.1 GCA_020720325.1 Desulfobulbus propionicus | reverse complement strand
AAAACGAACCTTAATCATTGATTTAAGCGCTTTTTCCATGCCTATATCCATGCCTTTTTCCATACCTATATCCATGCCTTTTTCCATGCCTATATCCATGCCTCTTTTAAAACCTATTCTTTCCGGTGTTGTAATGTATGGCATATTTTCCTCCTTTTCTATTGTTTGTATTTCTTTATAATATAATTCTTCAAGTTCATCCGGAAGTTTGACCAACCAGTCAATAAAATAAAATATATCCACTATTTTCTGTTTATCATAGCCTTTTTTAAACATTAATCTTGCAAGCTCTGTTTTCCAATCTTTTTTCTTTAAAGGGTCATTTTCAAGGATGGATTTAAGTTGCGCCATTACAACAAAAGAGAAGGGATTTTTACTATTCTGAAGTTCTTCAAAGTCAAAATCTATGAGTTTTACTGCTGGATACCAAAATTTTAACCCACACCCTAAAAATTCCCTTCTATATTCTGAAGGTTTATATTTTTTATTATCATCAGTTAACACTGCAAGGCTTACAATATCTTTCTTAAATTTATCAAATATCCTATAATAATATACAAACATCCTTTCTGAAAATGCCGGATCTTTATATCCCTGAACCTCGATATGTATCAAAAACCACTTTTCAGAGCCGTTTTTAAGATAGGCTTTTACAAGTTTGTCCACATATTTTTTTGCAGAAAGATTATCTTTTGAAATCCTGTTAAATTCCTTGTCAAGAAACTCCCAGCCTTTTTCCCAGTCTATGTGCAAAAAAATTTCAGGAAATAATAATTCTATAAATTCTTTAAAAAATTTCTCTAATGCCTCTTTCCATGGGTTATCTGTATCGTTTTTCATAATTTATTATCTTTTACAATAACTGTAAAAATCAATTACCCATAATCTTGTGGACTTCCATTGCTGAACCAATAATTTTATATGTTAAAACTTCAATCCAATCCATGACAAAACTTTACTTTATTTTTTGTCTTTGAACAAGATTTGCCAGGATTTACAGAATGTTCATGATTATTATTCAAAATAAATTTTTAAAAAATTAATTGATTCCTTTTTTAATCCTGTATATCTTGTTAATCCTGGCAAATCTTGTTCAGGACTTTTTTCTTGCAATTAAAAAAAGGCTTCCACCAAATAAATTAGGCAAAAATTTGTTTATTTTATTTTCTAATCTTGATATAAACAATAATAATTTATTAATTAATGGATTTATTGATATTGTTTCGGAATTTTCTTCTGTTTTCTTATCATTAACATCTTCAGATTTAGCAGGGTTTAATAATTTTCTTAAAAATAAAAGCGGGACAATAGACATAAAAAAGTATCTGCATGAAAAAACATCAAAGCCGCTTCTTTGCAAAAGATTAACAAGTTCTTTTTTGTTATAACGTCTTTTATGACCTGCTATGATATCATTATAATTCCAAAGAAAACCGTGAGCAGGAACAGTTAAAGCAAAATAACCGTTAATTTTCAACACTTTATAGATATTTTGGATTGCAAAATCATCATTTTCAATATGTTCAAGGACATCAAACAGCAAAACCCCATCAAATTCATTTTCAAATGGCATGCGCAATAGATCAAACTGATAACAATTTTTTATTCCATAATTTTGCGCATATTCAAGACCTTTTAAGTGCATATCACCAACTGAAATATCAGAATAGCCATTCTTTAATAGATAACGGGTAACATTGCCTGTGCCTGCGCCTATTTCAATAATTTTGGCATTTTTAGGAACATGTTGAGTTAATTGTCTGTAAAGAAATTCATTTCTTGCGATGAACCAAAAATGCTTTTCTTCAAGCTGATATAAAGCGTCAAACCACTTTGAATCATAATCATTGTGGTCAGATTCAATATCAGGATGAAAAACTTTGATTTCTTTTGGTTGGTTCATTTAATTAAAATAAATAATCAGTTAATTAATAATATCTTTTAGCTATTACGCTTAATTTCTTTATTTTAGTCACAAATAGTAATTCCATCTTTATTATGTTCACCCCTTTTTTTTGCAGGAATACCAAAATATTTTCCATATAAATCAGTATTTTTCAAAACTAATGATGAAGCGCCGATTAATGTCTCATTTTCAATTTTTATATTATCTTTTAGTGTAGAATTAAAACCAAAAAAAGAACCATCACAAACCTCTGAAAAACCTCCAACAATACAGCCTGATGCAAAGAAATTATGACTGCCAATCTTACAATCATGGCATATAAGGGATTTTGACCAAAATATATTATTATTATTGATTTTAACAAAAGGTTCAATTATAACGCCAGGAAAAAAAACATTATTTTCTCCCATAGCAGCATTATCAAAAACTATTGCATGAGAGCTTATAAAATTAGGCATAAAATAACCGGCTGATTTAATTTTATCAAAAATTTCCCTTCTTTTTCTCATATATTTATAACCTATTGCCACAAAAACATTATATTCATCACTATCAAATCGTTGGCTCATTTGTTCAAAAGCCACAACAGGAAGTCCATCAAAATAATCTTCGGTTTTATATTCTTTATCTATAGCAAATCCTTTGGCTTCATAACATGAATCAATGTCAAAGTAATATCTCATTAACTTAGCAAAACTACCGGTTCCGAATATAATAAGTTTTTTACTTTTTTTTTCCATTTTTTTATAATATAAAATAGTTAAAGAATAACTCTTTGACTTTTATTAAACTATACTTCTCTTAAAAACTGTTCTTTAAATAAGCTATAATTTTCATAAATAGCTAAGGCAGATTTTTTTATCATGATCTCCCAAATTTCTTTTGAAAATTCGAATAAATCAACTCCTTCCGGAAATGGATCCCCAATTATACCCTTAATTGACCTATATTCCAGAGGTATTCCCAAAACAGCAGGAGTTTTTATAAAAAAATTATTTTCATTTTTAAGTTTAATAATTTCCTGAATTTTTTCTGCATTAAAATAATCTTTCCCCAATATCTCAGTCAACATTGCAAGCTCTCTCCAATCAGCATGACGTCCGCTTTTTTGTCCAAATTTTTTCTCTATATCAATGCTAAAATCCATAACACTTACAACAAAAACAGGTTTTTTTTGTTTTTTTAATTCTCTAAACTGATTGTCAAGCATCATAAAGGCAATTTCTCTAAGAGAAGGGTCGGCTGGACCATGACCGCTTACAAACACTACAAAATCATGTAGTCCATCAATGATTTCCTGGCATATATTTTTTATATATCCGCGAAATATTTCTTCTTCAACAGAGACAGTGCCTGCAAATCCAGAATTTGATCTGGTTGGAGAATAAGCAATATATGGATATTTATAGGCTTTTACAGAAAAATTATCCAATTCCAATGAAAGCAAGTCTGAAAAATAATCTGCTATCAAAATATCTGTCTCAAGGGGCAGGTATGGTCCGTGCTGTTCCATACATCCCACAGGCAACAAGGCGCATGAGCAACTATATTTTGACAATTCTGTTTCAGCTATAAGTTCTGCATAGGATTTCATGAAAAATATCCTATTTTTTTGCAATAATTCTTATATATTTAAATAGATGTCTTGTAACAGGAAAGGCAAGCCTCAAATACTCCTTTATCTCATCCACATACTGTTTTTTTTGAGCATCATGTATATATTTCCCCTCTCCGACAAACCATTCATGGATAATTTTTATATCAGAAAAACCAACATCTCTAAGAATACATGTAAGTTCTTCTTCTTTAAAACCGCCTTCCACATGCTTTAAAGCCTCGGCTGCAGCAAGAACTTTTTTATCAACATTAAATTTTTCTTCAAGTTCCTCGTCCTTTTTATTCACTGCGAGAACCTCTCTCTTAACAATATCACTGTATTCTGCATTTGGGTCAAGTTTTTGGAATTCATGCCAAAAATAAAAATTGGGGTCTAAATCTGAATAAAAAACACCGCCTTTTTTTAATACTCTGTAAATCTCTCTGAAGACATCATTTAAATTATATAAATGATGCAATACTGCATAAGCAGTGCACACATCAAAGCTTTCTGCTTCAAAAGGCATTTTCTCTGCCTCAGCAGCATGCAAACAGATTTTACATTTAGTGGATTCTGTATTGACTCTCTCAAGCATTGCGGGGGTTATATCTATACCGTCAATCTGGTCAAAAAAATTCTTTGCAATATCAATTATAAAACCCATGCCACAACCAATATCAAGAAGTCTTTGCCCTTTAACTTCATCTTTTATATTCTTTATAATATTTTCTACCCGCTCCACATTTTCTTTTCTATAATGAGGTTCGGTTTCTCTATATACTTCTGATAATTGTGTATGAAGCTTCACATTGGCTTCCAACACCTCGTCCCTTGAGTATTCCATATTTTTTACACCTCACTTTTGGGATTAATAAATTGAGATCTTCCTGCCTGCCAGTCCTTACATTTAGAACATAAATCATGGGAAAAATCATTATTCCAGTGTTTTTCCCTTCTAATCCTCAATTCTCCATCCCATATTTCTTTTATTGTATGTGTGATTATACTACCAGGGCTGTATCTTCCTTCATAGTCTCCATCACATTGAGCAAGATTTCCATTCCAATGAATAGATACAGTTCTTACAAGCCAGGGGCATGGAAAAGTTCTTTCAGAATCAGGTAGATTCAGATTATCTGCCTTAACGCCTGTTCCCCATCCAAGTCTCGGTCTTATCTTAACAATAGCGCCTCTTGACAACCAATATTCCTTAAAACTTTCGATTTCATGCTCGTTTTCATCCATTACAATAAGCTGCATTATAATTGAAGGTTTGGAAACGCCCTTATTTTTCTTAAGATTCAAAATATATTCAATATTTGATACTGTTTTGTCAAAATTTCCACCAACTCTTATTTTATCATATGTTTCCTTTGTGAATGCATCCAAACCAACAATCATCTCATCAAGACCTGCGTCAATAATTTTTTCCGCCATATCCTCGGTTAAATACTCAGCGTTAGTATTTAGGTGCAGATCCAAATTAAGAGCCTTTGCATATTTTATCATTTCAATAAGTCTATCTCCAATTAAAAGAGGTTCGCCCATTATTATAAGCCATATTCTTGCATGAGGATTTTCTTTCGCCACTTCATCAATAACTTTTTGAAAAATTTCAAATTTCATCTCACCTCTTTTTCTTTCTAAAAAAGGCTGCGGGCACATAATACATCTTAAATTGCACGAAGCAATCACTTCTAATATAATGTCCACTGGAAAATCATATTTCTGAAGTGTTTTTTTGACATTTTTCAATATCCGGTTTAATTATTTATCATCTCCTGATTTTTTTTATAAACATGTCTGACTATTGTATAAGGTCTGTTTTTTACTTCTATAAAAATTTTTGATAAATATATAGCTGTTACTCCAAGACATAATATTATTATTCCGGACAAAAACCATATTGAAACCATCATGGATGTCCAGCCGCTCATTATGCCTCCAAATAAAAACTTATCCACAATCAAATAAAATCCGTATAAAGTTGAGAAAAAAGATATTATAAGACCAAGATAAAATATCATAATCAAAGGCTTATTGCTAAAAGAAGTTACCGCATTGGTAACCATGATAAGCTTTTTATTAAGCGTGTAGGATGATATTCCTTTGAAACTTTTGTGTATCGGTATTGAAATCTGTTTGTATCCTGCTATATGCCAGAGCCCTCCTATATACATCTCTCTTTCTTTAAATTTTATAAGTGTTTTTACATATCTTTTTGTCATTAATCTTGAAAAAGAAATATTTGTAGGCATATTCTCACTGGACATATAATTAAGGAGATGATAAAAAAGTTTTCCGAAGAATTGTTTCATAAAACTTCCGCCTCTCTGTTCCTGAATCCCATACACAACATCTACATCATTTTGTTTTTTTAATACATCCCAATAACTTAAAAGCAATTCTGGTTTTTCCTCAAGGTCTGTGTCAATCATCAAAACATAATCGCCCTTTGCATAAAAAAGTCCTGTCATCATTGCTTTATGATGTCCAAAATTTCTCGACAAATCTACAACCTTTACACGCTCATCTTTTTGCAAAATGCTTAAAACAACTTCAAGGGAATTGTCAGGAGAGCCGTCATTAACAAAAATAATTTCATAATTATCAGTTATTTGTTGCAAAGAAGCAGATATTCTATTATAAAATTCATCAATATATGGCGAAGAACGATAAAGAGTTGTCACAACTGAAAACATCATGAGTTTCTATTCCAAAAACATTTCATATATTTTTTTGCCTCCAATCCTTCATTAAAAATCAAATCAATTATACTCACACCATGCTCAAAAGGGGGAAAAAGCTGTCTGTATTCAGGATACCCAGAATAATCCATAAATTCAAGCTGTATTCCTGCTTCTTTAAATAAATTTTCATTAATATAATCTTTTGCAGATGGTCCTGACAAATAATAATCTGCCCCTGCCTGAATGCAAAGTGATATTAACTTTTCTGTTTTTCCTTCTGGAAGTATATAATCCATAGACCAGGACAGCTTAGTTTTTATCTCTAATAAATCACAAATGTTTTTTATAAACCTGTAATTTATTTTGCTCAAAAATTCTTCATGGCAGTTTAAATATAATTCTTCAAAAAAACTTTTGAACTCATTAAAATACTCAGCCTTAGAATAGTTTAATAACAGGGTATTCCAGTGTTTTTTATTCCAGTTCGCATCAATTATTTTTGTTTCTCTGATTAATCTTGTATTTGTAAGTCTTCCAGATGTTTCAACAGGGATCGAAAGCCATTTAAGACCCTGGGGTGTTTTTATTTTGTTTCTGTTTCTCCAGTCATTTTTTGTGTATTGCATATCATCAAATAAAATAAATTCATCAACCAAACCAATAATATCAAAATATCCCTTCCAGGGGATATAATTTGATTGAAGAATAGCAATTTTTTTATATTTTTTTTCAGTGGACATTTAAAATTGTGGAAATTGTTTTTATTAAAAATATCATCTCAATTTACTTATCTCCTCTCTTGTAAGCCCTGTTTTTTTGGAAATAGTCTCAACATCAAGCACATCAAGCAAAGATTTTGCAATTTCAAGTTTGGCTTCTTTTTTTCCTTCCAGATGACCTGTGACATAAGTTGACTGATACATGCTTGCCTGATAATGAAGGTCATCGCTGTATCTCATATATAATGCCCTTTCTTCATCGCTTAATTTCATTATATCAAGCTCTTCCTTTGCCTTTTTTAAGCCTTTTGCCGTAAAATTTTCCTTAATTTCCTCATTCTTTAAAAAAAACATCCATTCATCAAGGGTGGTTTTGGCTATATCATTAAACTGATTTATCTTTAAGAGATAATACTCAGGATATAAATCTGCGGGGTTATCTTTATTGAAAACTTCTTTTTGCAAATCGCTTAACTGAAGCTCATCGCCCTTATTAATACCTTTAAAAACAGTTCTTCCATGATATATATAATCAATGCCATGTCCTAAATCAAAATATAAGATGCTTATTGAGATTACCTTAACCACATTTATATAAGGGTCTGATTGGGTCAGATGTTCAGTGATAACCCGGGCTGTGCCGTATAAAATCCTTTGAAAGTAATCAAGCTCCCTTTCAAACTGAACCTCTATAATTAATATTTCTTCCTTTGAATTTTTCACCTTAACATCAACCCTGTTGTATCTGTCAAGCCTGTGGTCTTTGTTGGACTCACCTTCAAGAACTTCAAGAATTATTATGTCATTATAGAGAAGCTCGCTTAAAAAACCCTCTAAAATAGCAAAATTAGCCTTGCTTCTCAAAAGCCGCTTTAATGCCCAGTCAAAGCTAACAAGTTTTCTCATGAAAAAACCACATCCTAATTTTTTTTATTTTTAAAAACTATCTCCTTAAAAAATTATAACAATTATCACAAAAAAATAAAGAAAAAAGCAAATTTAGAATTTAAATACTTAACTGTCTAAATCATATAAAATTTGGACAGTTAAATGTCTATTTTGCTATAAAAACAAAGGAAGAATATATTTTTATCAAAAAAATCAAAAACTTTTCTTGACAAGTTGTCACTGAAGATATATTTTATTTTATGAAAATCATGCCTGTGGCGAATTAAAATCAAATTTTTCTAAAATCATCCAGAATGTCAAAAAGGGTGAGGAGATAACCATTTCTTTTGCCCCAAAAAAAATGCAGTAATTATTCCATACTCACAATATATAAATAAAAATAAAAGAATCCTTGGCATTCTGGGAAAAAGGCATCATTAAAAAAAATG
>DYOW01000013.1:24800-39760 GCA_020720325.1 Desulfobulbus propionicus | reverse complement strand
TCTGAATCACGGATTACACGGATTACACGGAAAATAAGGAATGTGTGAGCCTAACTTTTTGGGATTAAAGAATTAAATGGCTTCTCTCTCCATCTCTCTACACAGGCGCCACAATAGGCACGCCCTCAACCTCTGTGGTTATTGCATTAATATCATAGACTTTTTTGATATTTACAGGTGAAATAACCTCTTTTCCGCCAAAAGCAACGATTTCTCCTTTTTTTAGCATTAAAAACTGCGTCGCAAACCTAATCGCCATATTCAAATCATGCATAACAATTATTGTGGTCATATCAAGCTTTTTTGTGGCATCCCTGATTATGCCCATAACCTCAAGCTGATTTTTAATGTCAAGGTGATTTATTGGCTCGTCAAGAAGGAGTATCTCAGGCTCCTGCACAAGCGCCCTTGCGATAAGCATCTTCTGAAATTCTCCTCCGCTTAGTTTGCTTGTGTCCCTTGTGACAAAATCCTCAAATTCAAGGAGTTTTATGATATTATCCGCAACTTTATAATCATTTTCTGTCATATCCCACCTGATATGGGGTTTTCTGCCAAGAAGAATGGATTCAAAGACAGTTGTTGAAACGCCTTCTGTTTTTTGCGGCATGTACGCAATTTTTCTTGCGATTTCCTGTGTTTTTAAGGCTTTTATCATATCTGAATCAATAAACACAACGCCTTTTTTGGGGGTCAGCATGTTATTTATATTTTTTATGAGCGTGGATTTTCCTGAGCCGTTTTTGCCGAGAATTGCAAGAATATCCCCTTTTTTAACAACAAAATCAACATCTTTTAACACAGGTTTGCCGTTATATGAAAAAGATATGTTTTGGACTTTTAATTTCATTAAAAAGCGCTCCTTTTTTTAATAAGCAGATAAAAAAAGAAGGGCGCCCCTGCAAAAGAGGTGATAATCCCAACAGGTATAATTACAGGCTGGAGAATGGTTCTTGCAAGGATATCACATAAAACAAGGAGGCATGCGCCTACAATCACAGAGCATGGGATTAAAAAACGGTGGTTGTTGCCTATGATATAACGGGCTATGTGCGGGGCGATAAGACCTACAAAGCCTATTATTCCGACAAAAGCGGTTATCACTGCGGTTATCAAACAGGAAAACAACATGCCAATGGGTATAATCTTTTTAATTTCAGTTCCAAGCCCTTTTGCCCATTCATGTCCCCATTGGGCAGCGTTATAGTTCCATGAATTATAAAAAAAATAGATGAAACATCCCAAAAAAACAGCGGATATTATCCATATCTCATTCCACCTTGCCTTGCCCAGATCTCCGAAAGTCCAGAAAAGCGCCGCTGATACCTGCAAGTCGTTGGCAAAATACTGTAAAAGCATGGTGGCGGCGCCAAAAAATGCGTTAAGCGCCACACCTCCAAGGACAATTGCCTCTGGTTTTGCATTTTTTATAAGGGACAAAAGCATTATTAATGAAACAGCAAAAAGAGAGCCAATAAAAGCAGATATAACAACAAGATAGGAAGACCCGCCTTTTAATAAAACACCCTCGCCAGTTGAAAACATCTGACCTGCGCCAAAAAATATTATGGCAAATGTTGCGCCAAACACTGCGCCGTGGGATATCCCAAGGGTAAAGGGGGATGCCAGGGGGTTTCTTAATAATGACTGCATTACAACGCCAGCAAGGGAGAGACCCGCGCCTGCGATTATTGCTGAAATAAGGCGGGGAATACGGATATTTAATAGGATGTTTGATATAATTTCATCGGTTTTCTGCCCTGATAAAATTTTAAAAATATCAATATTTGAAATGGAAAAACTGCCTGTTTTTAGTGATAATATTGAAAAAATAACAAGCAGAGACATGAGGGCGCTTAAAAGCAGGATTCTTTTTTTTAAGATATTTTTATAAAAAATCAGCGCTGGCGTTGTCTGCGTTGTGTCATCTGAATAATTGGCTGTTTTATCTGATAAAGACATTATTTCCCTCAAAAACAACCTCGCCAAATCCCCTGTTTTCTTTTTCGCCTTTTATCTTTTCATAAACAGGCATTCCAAGGAAAAATTTCATTATTTCATCAGCTTTTTTTATTGGGTCTATGTCCTTAAATTCATTGGGATGTAAAGTTTTCCCAATAAAATATGCATTTGCCAGAAGAAGCTCCACATTGGTATTATAGGCGTTATATGAAATTATAGAAAAGGTCTTTTTATCATTAATTGCCTTTATACCTTTATAAAACACTGGATTTTTTTGCAAATCATCCTTTATAATCGGAAGGCTGTTGGAATCAAGGAATAAATAGTCAGGCTGCCATGTTAAGAGGACTTCTTGGTCAATAAAGATATGCGATTTTTTTCCTGTTTCAGCAGCCACATTCACTGCATTTACCATGTTAAAAGGAGGAAAATCAGCATCTGTGCTTGTGATACCGTGAACTCCTTTATAACTCATCCCGCCAACATAAACCCCTGGCTTAGATTTTATGTTTTTTGTCCTCTCAATAAGCTCTGAGCTGCATTTATTATAAAAATCAATGAGTTCACCTGCCCTTTTTTCTTTTTTAAGGATTTTACCCATTAAAACAAGGGATTCCATGCCTTGTTTTCTGAAGGCGCCAAAATCGCTGTAAGAGACAACAACAAATGGGATGCCTGTCTTTGCCTGCATTGCGTCAACCTG
Source organism: Desulfobulbus propionicus (assembly GCA_020720325.1). Taxonomy (GTDB): domain Bacteria; phylum Desulfobacterota; class Dissulfuribacteria; order Dissulfuribacterales; family DYOW01; genus DYOW01. Next base: position 37,095 of record DYOW01000013.1, on the reverse strand, counting down.
TGAGGTTTCAATGCCGAGGATAAAAACCACATCAGGCTTTATCATCATGATTTTTTCAATATCAGGGAGTTTTCCCGGGCCTCCCTCGGAAAAAACAGGGAGATTTTTGACTTTTTCACCAATAACAATGGAATATGGTCTGTTTGTTTGCATATCCTGTCTTGTCTCCAGACGTTCAATGCCTGCAATCTTGTCAACAGCTTCCAGGTATGTCACAAAACGAAGAACTCCGGGCCCAACGGCAATAATCTTTTTAACATCTGAGGAAATGCTCACCTGCCTTCCTGCCATATCTTTTATTTTCTGCTTTTCAGTGGCAAATAAAAAATTATATGAAATAAATATAAAAAAGACTAAAAAACAAAAAACAAGCGCATTTTTCAATAAAAAGTTATTATTATATGATTTCACTTATTCACCGCCTTTCTTTTCTGTCTGAATGGAAAGTTTTTCAAAGCCCATTTTTTTTATCTCATCCATAACATCTATGAAGGTTTGAAGCTGGATTGACCTGTCAGCCCTTAGAATAATGGGGGAATTTTTTGGGATATTTTTTAGTTTTTCCTGTAATTCCTGCATTGTAACAGGGGTATCATCAAAAAAAATCGCTGATTCATTGTCAATCACAACAATATTTCCCTTAAATGGGGTTTCGCTCACTGTCTCAGATGATTTTGGCAGGGTAACTGAAATAGCGCCAGTCGCAATAAAAGTTGAGGTTGTAAGCACAATGGTCAGAAGAACAAGCATCACATCAACAAGGGGAATGACATTCATATAATCAATCTCCTTATCCTCCATTAAGCGCCTCCCATTGCATCATTAAAACCTTTGCCTTTCTAAGTAGCAGATTGTAAAAAACAATGGATGGTATCGCCACAACAAGTCCTATTGCGGTTGCTTTAAGGGCAAGGGCAAGACCTGTCATGATTTTTCCTGTATCCATAAAGCCAGCAAGCCCCATGTTATAAAAAGTGAGCATTATGCCAAGGACAGTTCCAAGTAAACCAATATACGGGGCGTTGCTTCCAATTGTCGCAATAAGATGGAGGTTTTTTGTAAGCTCTATTTCAAGGGATTTTTTATTTTTAAAGGTTTTTATGTCAATTTTTTTATAGCTTAGAAATCTTTCAAGGGAAATGGAAAGAGAGGCAAAGCTCATTAATAATAAAATTCCAATAATGCCAAAATCAATCGCCTTATCTAACCAATCCATGATAATTTTTACTTAAAACCCTAATTTACATTCAAACGAAAATTTATATTTAAAACAGCGACAGAGTTTACCTTAGCGCTGTTTTTGGTTGCAGGAACATAAGTGGATTTTTTTACTGCCTCAATCGCAGCCTCAGTCAGACCACTTCCAGGGTCATCAACAATTTTGACATCTGTGAGATTCCCTTTATCATCTATAAAGAGCTTTAACTTAACAACCCCTTCCTTGCCAAGCCTCCTTGCAAGCATGGGATATTTAGGTTCTATTTTATTAAGAAAACCAGGCGCATCAGACCTTCCGAATTCTGTTTCAATGGGTTTGCCTGAGTTAAGGGAAGCGATTATTATATTTTCTGAGCCATTATTGCCCGGATTAATTTCATTATTTTGAGTAATATCGCTATCAGCCTGTTTTTCGCTTAAGATTATCTTATTTGAGGCAATCACTGTATTTTCATTAAGCAATATTTTATTTTCAGCATCAGCGCCATCAATGAATTTTTGCGGTTCAGTTTTTTCCATAACAGGCTGTGGTTTTTCGGGACTTTTTTGCACAGTTTTTTTTGCGGTCGCTTTGGGTTTTATTGCGTTTGGTGGATGTTCTTCTGTTTTATTTTGCTCTGTTAAGACTTGTTTTGGGGCGTTATTTTTCTGTAAATCGTCTGAACTATGATTTATCTGATTTTCAAGATTATTATGATTAAGCCCGCTTATTTTAACATCCTGTAATTCTTCTTTTTTTTGTTCTGGCAAATTTTCAATGGCAATTATCTTAATGCTCCCTTCAATATCTCTTTTTGTATAAGGAGAAAGAACAAATAAGATAAAAATTATCAAAAAATGTAAAAAAAAGGAGATAATAAAGCCTGTTTTTTGTTCTTTACGCATGATTTTTTTTGTGTTATTTATTCAGAAATTAAATGATGATTGTATTACTTTTATAAAAATAATAACACTTTCTAATTATTTTGTAAAGAAAAAAAATAAAAAAGGCTAATTTCCAAAATGTTGGAAATTAGCCTTTAATTTAAAAATTTTTAGGAAAGGTTTGGAAAACTCTTTTCATAAAAAGAGTTTTTCAAAAAGTTTTTTAATTTTTTATAAACTAATCAACCTGAAAAATAGTAACTGTTCCGCTTACCTCGTTTGAAGTGACAACAAGAGGTTTTTTATTAGGGCTTATATCTGCAGGTATAAAAAGAACACCTTCAGGGGCAAGATCACCGGCAGCGCCTTTTTCAGGATCAGCGTTAAAATTCCTTGTGTTGACATAAGTTTCAAATTTGGGTTCATAAGGATTGGAGATGTTATACACCATTAATCCACCTATTTTTTCAAGGGCAATAAATGCATATGTTGAGCTTCCTATTTTACCAATGGCAACCCCTTCTGGTTCAGGACCTTTGCTGTTGCTTCTTTTGTCAAAATCGTTGCTTGTGCTATTAGCATTAAAATATTTGCTGAAATCTTTTGAATTTGCAATATATTTTTCAAAATCATCACCGCTATCATAAACAAGATAACCAGTTTCAGCATCCCATATTGAAAAAGATCTTCCTCCAAAGGCATATAGTCTATCATAGTCACCGTCATTATCTGTGTCACCGTTGACAGCGCTTATTTTTAAGCCACCAGCATTCTTTTTATCCTGGAGGTCTTTTGCATTCGGGAAAAGAAAAGGATCGAGTTTTACATCTTTCACGGATGTTTCTTCAGTATATGCGTCATACTCTCTTGCATCACCCTCATTGGCAGTAATAAGAAATGTTTTGTTATCGTAAGTATATGATGCCATTGCATCAGGCATATACATCTGAATTACAGGATAATGTGCAAAATTTATCTTTTTATCATCTTTGCTTGCATCAATTGGAGATTTTTTGATTGTAATAAGTCCAAGTTCAATTGGTGTGGGAGGTTTGGAGAATATAAGTTTTTTGGTATAGTCTGTGATTTTGCCTATCTTAAGATCGCTGTGCCAGATGCTCCATGCGGTTGTATCGCCGATTAAGCCAAAATCATTGTCGTTTATTACCGCAAGAACCATTTTGTCATCATCATTGCTTATTAAAGTAAGCCCCTCAACCTTGTCTCCATTGACGTATCCAATTTCAGTAAGGTCAACATAGAGTGTTTTATAGGCAGGAACAATTTTGGCAGCTATGAGGTCTTTTTGTTTCATAAGCTCAAGTGTGCCGCCTTTGCCCTTAATTGAGGCATCAAGCGTTTCAAGGTTTGTTGCGCCGTTAATATCAACATAAAAGATATATTTGCTTGCTATGCTTCCAACGCTTGAATCCCTTTCAATAACAAGAAATTTTCCGTCTCCAAGGGCTATTGCATCGCCAATTTTATCTACATTATTTCCTTTTGACCATGTGCCTTTTTTTTGTTCCATTGGATAGATATATTGGGCTGTTGTTGTCTTTGTTGTTGGGTCAAACTCAACAATCCTTGTCCATGTGCTTGCCTTTGCATTTGCATCGTTTGCTGTGTCAGGATTATCAAGGGGAGACTGTAAAAATGCATATACCTTTCCGTTTGAATATGCAATGCCTTCAAAGCCTCTGTTAGGCCATCTCTGGGCAAGTTCTGCAGGAAGAGCTTCAATGCCGGTCTGAGAGCCTGAGCCTTTGGGGACATATCTTGCGATTAATTTTCCGCTTGCATCAAAATTATATATTGAGGGTCTGTATTCGTCTGCCATCCAGAATGTGCCTTTTTCATCCTTTACAATACCTTCAAAGTCAGCTCCGAGTGGGTCAAGCCCCAGTCTTCTTCCGTAAAAATCAATTGGTATTTCATCTGTGTAGGCCTTATTTGAAGTTAGAGGAGTAACCGGTAAGTTTGGAAGTCCTGTTATTGCAGCGCCATCGGATTTTTTTAAGCCTGTTAAACCCTCAATCTGAGCTGTGCCTTTTGTGGGGTCAAAAAGAATGGAAACAATGCTTGGCTGAAAGGTTGGAACAAGAAACGGTCTTTCAAGAACACCGTCACCGTCAAAATCTATTGGCTCTCCATTTGGTCCTCTGTCGGAATGGGTAAGAAATCTCCATTTTCCGTCTGATGTTATGCCGTTAAACATTAAACCGGAAAAACCGGCAAGTCTTATTCCAAGTTGTTGTTCCTCGGAAGTTGTGCCTATAACAGGGAGGTCATAAGGATTTATATTAATGATTTGAAGTGTTGCAGGGCCGCTCATAACTGGTTTTTTGGCAAGAGGGGTAATCTTTGTAACATCAGCGCTTACAATATCTATTTCTGCTATTGCATTGTTTTCCTGGAGAGTTACCCAGGCTGTTCTTGAATCCGCAGAAACTGCAATATATTCAGGCTCAACATCCTGAGACAAAAGAGCATTTGGTCCGAATACTCTTAAACCTTGTAGTTTTAAGGCATCTTTCTGGTCGTTAAAATTCCTGAAATGCGCATCCCTAACTTTATTTTTTTTAAAAACACAGTTTAGATTTGTAACATCAAGGATAGAAACGCTTCCTTCGGGATCGTTTTTATAATCACTGCTTGGCTCACCTTCATTGGCAACAAGGACATAATTGCCGTCAGGGGTAAAAGTTATCATATCAGGTAATGCTCCGCCGCCATATGATATAATTTCGTTGCCGTTGCTGTCAAAAAAAACAATTTTTCCTTTATCCTGTTTATTCTTAGCCTCAACTGCAGCGGCAATAAGTCCGCCGTTTGGGCTTACCGCAACGCTGTTTGCAGCATTTCCATAAGGTGAAAGATCTATTGCAAATAATTTTACGGGTTTTTCAGGTTTGGCAATATCAAGAACATCAATTGCTTGTTGGGCGCCATTAATAACAAAAAGTCTTTTGGATGTTTTATCGTAGGCTGAAATTTCTGCTGCGCCTTCATCAAAAATACCGGTTGAGTAGCTTCCAATGGATTTAAGTGTTATTGCATCTGTTGGCTGTGTTTGTGAAAAGACAAGGGATAAGGACAAAAAAGCTCCAATACCAATTTTTTTCAGCATAAATAATTCTCCTCTTAATTTTATTTAAGGAGTTAATATTTATACATTAAAATGGCAAGATTATAAAATTTATGTTACAAAATTGTTATAAGATTATTTTTTGTAATGAAAAATAACGATAAATTGAATTATAACCAGCAATATTAATTAATAGAGATGTCTTTTTATTAGATGAAATAAAATTGTTAATTAAAGATAACGGGGGCTGAAAACCCCCGCTAAAATTTGGATCAAAATTGCAAGTTTTTAAACTCAGCGCTCTTTTTCGAAAAATTTATATCCGTTAAACATAGAAGATATAAGACCTTCAGGTTCTTTAATGTCATTCCATATAACTATATAGATGTGGGACAGTATAAAGACAAAAAATCCCCACATAATAAGATAATGAACATGTCTTGCATCTTGCTGTGCGCTAAAAATACTATAGCCAATGCCTGTCCACAGACTTCCCTCTGGATAGAGCAAAAAAAGCCCTGAAAGGCATTGAAGAATGGCAAGAATAAACACCACAACATAAAATAGTCCTGCAAAGGTATTATGACCGGTTCTATGTTCGGTTTTATCCTTAATATATCCATAGTACATAATTGTTTTAAAAAAATTAACAATATTTTTCGGTGTGACAGGTATAAAATCCAGTAGTTTTTCCTGTTTATTGCCAAAGATTAACAGATATATCCTTGCAACAAGGGCGCACATAAATACAAAACCTGCTGAAAAATGTATGTATCTCCATTCAGACATATAGTATGTCTGGCTTCCTTCAAGGTTTGTATTGCTCCATGGAAAATGGATAAAAAAACCTGATACTGATAGAAAAACAATAGATAATGCAAATGCCCAGTGATAAAACCTTAAAAGAGGGCTCCATGCATATTTTCTTTCATATTCCATTGTAACCTCCTATAATACCTTAACCTTGGTAAACTCCTTGCCAACAGGGTCAACTGTATGAACTGCGCAGGCAATACACGGGTCAAAGGAATGTATTGTCCTTAAAACCTCAAGGGGTTTTTTGGGGTCAGCCATTGGATTACCCACAAGAGATGCTTCATAAGGTCCTAAATTGTTTTTGTCATCTCTTGGTCCGGCATTCCATGTAGAAGGGACAACGCACTGATAATTTTTGATTTTTCCATCGTTTATTACAATCCAGTGAGATAATGCGCCTCTTGGAGCTTCATGGAAGCCAACGCCCTTATATTCGCCTTTTTTAAACTGTGGAGGATTAAAAATTGTATAATCACCTTTTGCAATATTCTGAACAAGCAGATCCCAGTGTTTAAGGGCAAGGTCTGATAAAACAGCAGCTCTTATTGCCCTTGCAAGGTGTCTTCCTGGTGTGGAATGAAGGACTTCAAGACCAACTTTAGCTCCAACAAGTTCACCGATTTTTCCTGCCGCGTAGTTCACATATTTTTGTATGAGTTCGTGTCCGCTTGCATAACCAACAAGAATTTGGGCAAGGGGACCAACCTGCATTGGATGTGACTGGAAGCGTGGGGCTTTTAGCCATGTGTATTTTCCGTTTTCCTGAAAATCAGTATATTTTGGCGCTGTTTCCTCTTCATATGGATGTTTTGTCCAGTCGCCGTTATACCATGCATGGGTTATATTTTCAGCTACATTTTTACTGAAATATTCATCATTAAAGCTTTTTATTGGCTTAAAAGTTTTTAAATCGCCGTTAAAGATTGTTCCGCCCGGAAGATCAAATGTTTCGCCTTTTTGATCAAGCGGCATATCAGGAACTGCAAGATAATTTGTGACGCCAGCTCCGTATTGCAGCCAGTCTTTATAAAGAAAACCAACGGCAATTATATCTGGAATATAAACTCTTTTAACAAAATCGCCTACTTCTTCCGCAAGCTGTTTAACCCAGAAAAGCCTGTCAGCATTTAATGTTGTCTCGTTTGCAGGATTAATAGCGCTGGTTACTCCGCCAACTGAAAGATTCTGGATGTGAGGTGTTTTTCCTGATAAGATTGCGACAGCCTGATTTGCCTTTCTCTGATAATCAAGGGCTTCAAGATAGTGGGATACTGCCATGAGGTTTGCTTCAGGTGGAAGAATCATTGCAGGGTGTCCCCAATAGGCATTTGCAAAGGGACCAAGCTGACCGCTGTCAACAAGGGCTTTAATTTTAGCCTGAACAGCCTTAAATCTTTCAGGGCTGTTTCCGGGCCAATCGGAAAGTGATCTTGCAAGCTCAGCAGTTTTATTTGGATCTGCGCTTAGAGCTGAGACAACATCAACCCAGTCAAGGGCTGAAAGCACATAAAAATGAACTATATGATCATGAAGAGCGTGAAGTGAAAGGATAAGATTTCTTATGTATTGTGCGTTTATTGGAATGGTGAGGCCAAGGGCATTTTCAACGCTTCTGACAGATGCCATTGCATGAACAGTGGTGCATACGCCGCATATTCTCTGAGTAAAGACCCATGCGTCACGGGGGTCTCTTCCCTGGAGTATTACCTCAATACCACGCCACATCTGACCGGAAGACCATGCATTTGTTATTTTTCCATTATCACATTCAACATCAATTCTTAGATGACCTTCAATTCTTGTAATTGGATCAACAGTTATTTTCTGAGCCATATTAACGCCCCCTTTATCTTAATTATTCTGTTTTTTTGGATTCTTCACTTTGCGCTGGCTCTTCTTTTTTGGAAAAAAGACCCTTTGCAACGCCCATTGCCGCATGGATTCCAACAGCAGCGGCAGTAACGCCAACAGCAGCGGCTCCAACCTTTTCAGCAGCATTAATATCCCCGCTGCCACCTGGGATTCTGACGCCAGGAAGTCTCTCATAAAACGGGGTCATGGTATCCCAGAAATTTGGTTCTGTGCATCCCACACATCCGTGACCAACACTTACAGGCCAAACACCAACATCATTAAACCTTGCGACAGGACAATTTGCATAAGTTTCAGGGCCTTTACAGCCTACTTTATAGAGACAGTAACCGGATTTATGTCCGTGGTCGCCGAACTGTTCAACATACCTTCCTTCGTCAAAGTGAGCCCTTCTTTCGCAATGGTCGTGAATCTTTCTTCCGTAGGCAAAAAGAGGTCTGCCTAATTTATCCATTTCAGGAAGCCTGTTAAAAGTCAGATAATGAACAATTGTTCCAAGAAAGCTTACCGGATTTGGCGGACATCCTGATACATTTACAACAGGGACATTTTTAATTATATCTCTTACTCCAACAGCGCCTGTTGGATTTGGATGCGCAGCCTGAATTCCTCCAAAGGTCGCGCATGCGCCGATTGCAATTATTGCGGCAGCCTTGCCTCCGATATCCTGAAGTATTTCAAGGGATGTCCTTCCTCCGATTTTGCAGTAAATACCACCATCTTTTGTGGAAATACCACCTTCAACAACACAAATGTACTTGCCCGCATACTTTCCCACAGTCTGGTGAAGGATTTCTTCAGCTTGATGACCTGCTGCAGCCATTACTGTTTCGTGGTAGTCAAGGGAAATAATATCAAGGATCAATTTGGCCACATCCGGATGGGAACCACGTAAAAGTATTTCTGTGCATCCTGTGCATTCCATAAAATGCAGCCATACAACCGGTGGTCTCTGTGGAGAGGTCGCTGCCTCAAGCATCTGAGGGATAACATCATTGGATAAACCAAGAGATCCTGCGGCAATGGCACAAGCCTTGATAAAATCCCTTCTCTTTAAGGATGGATTAATTGTTTTTGTCAGTTCGTTTTGCATAGTTTGCATAATTCTTCCCTTCCTTTTAAAGATTTTTTATTGTTCTTAAAGAATAGCATAGCACAACTAAAAAAAAAATAAAGAGCTTTTTTTATGAATTTTTATAAGATTCTTGCTTTTTTACCTGATATTGCACATATTGCACAAAAAGCATTATGCTTTGATAAATTATAATAAAAATATGTACAAATACAGTTATTATATTTATAATGAAATAATATGAAAAATAAAAAAATTCTTATAGAACATGGAAGCGGCGGGGTTTTGTCCTCAAAGCTTATTGAAACCACCATACTTCCGCATATTAAAAATGACATTTTATTCAGGCTTGAAGACAGCGCTGTATTTGAAATTTCATCCCAAAAGTTTGCCTTTACCACAGACAGCTATGTAATATCCCCGATTTTTTTTCCGGGCGGAGATATAGGAAAATTGGCGGTAAACGGCACTGTAAATGACCTTTCAATGGCTGGCTCAATCCCGCTTTACTTAAGTCTTGGAATCATACTTGAAGAAGGTTTTTCCATTGATTATCTTGATAAAATTATGCATTCTATCGCAGATGCCGCTAATATCTCTAATATAAGCATTATAACCGGAGACACAAAGGTTGTGCAACAAGGAGCTTGTGACGGAATCTTTATAAATACTTCCGGAATTGGCATAATTCCAGTTAACAATAAAGTAGCCCTTGAAAATATTTGTGAAGGCGACATGGTTATTTCATCGGGAACTATAGGCGATCATGGAACTTCAATAATGGCGATAAGGGCCGGCTTTGATGTGAGCTCAATAAATATTAAAAGCGACACACAGCCTCTTAACCGTCTTGTCAAGAGATGTCTTGATATGCATGGTGATTCAATACACTATTTTAAAGACCCTACAAGAGGGGGGCTTGGAACCATTCTTTGTGAAATATCTTCTAAAATTAATAAAAAAATAGAAATTATTGAAGAAAATATGCCAATCAACAGAGAAGTTAATTCATTGTGCGAAATACTTGGACTTGATCCGCTCTATCTTGCCAATGAAGGAAAATGTGTGATTATTGTGGATTCAGCAGATGCATCCGCTATATTGGAAACAATAAAAGAATTACCTGAATCAAAAGACGCTGCGATTATCGGAAGGATTTTAGGAGAGGGAAGGAGTGTGTCGCTTAAAACAACCTTTGGTGGCGCCCGAATTATTCAACCCCTGTCAGGTGAGCCTTTGCCGAGGATTTGTTAAAAAGATTAAGTATATTTAATTTATGTTCATGCTATATAATAAAATTTGAATTTTACCTGTAAGGAAAAAATATGAAATTTATTATTACAATTTCTCAGGATGAAGACGGTATGTTCATTGCCGAATGTCCATCTATTCCAGGATGCGTAAGTCAAGGTATCACACAACAAGAAGCTGAAAAAAATATTCAGGATGCGATTAAGGAATGTTTGGAGGTTAGGCGTGAAAAAGGTATACCAATGACAGTGATAACCCGTGAAGTTGAGATTGCAATTTAAGAATGCCACCAATCCCGGTTCTAAAGCCAAGGGAAGTTGTAAAAAATTTTGAAAAGCTGGGTTGGGAAGTTGCTCGTCAACGAGGTAGTCATATAATATTAACCAAAGAGGGAAATATCTCGACACTATCCGTGCCTAATCACTCTGTGGTTTCTCGCGGGTTACTAAGAAGTTTAATTTTAAAAGCTGGCATAACAACAGAAGAATTTTTATATGCCTTAGAAAAAAAAATTATAAAATCAAGAAAAAAATGAACAAAATAAATATCATAGGAATTGGAAACATCTTAATGGGGGATGATGGTTTTGGTGTTGAAGTTGCGAGCTATCTTGAAAAAAACTACAACATACCGGAACAAATACAGGTTATTGACGGCGGAACAGGCGGGATAATGCTTGAAGGCTATATCTCTTCATGCGAGAGCCTTATTATTATTGATAATATTATACTTGAAGAACCGCCAGGGACGATATATGTCTTTGATTATGAAGGTTTTAAGGCAAAAAAAATATCCTCGCATTTTTCCCCGCACCAAATAGGCATAATGGAGTCCATTGACCTTGCGGGGATATCTGACAAACTCCCTCAAACCATCACATTTTATTGTGTGGTTCCCAAAAACGTTGAATTTGGACTGGGCTTGTCTCCTGAAATCCAACTCAGGGTAAAAGAAATAACAGAAATAATTATAAAATTTATTTTTGAACAGCATAATTTAAGAATAACAGATAAAAATGCATGAAGTTTCCCTTGTGCAAAGCCTTATAGAAAACCTGGAAAATCTGAGAATTAAGCATAACGCAAAAAAAGTGCTAAGCGTTGTGGTTGTCACAGGCAGGTTTTCCGGTGTGGTCATTGATTCCTTCAGCTTTGCTTTTGATGCCATAAAAAATGAATTTGAAAGCCTCAAAGACGCCAGCCTTATTATTGAAATTCCACCCGAGGATATTTATTGTCCTGTTTGTAATACTATATATAATGATAACAACCTGAGGGATAATTTTTTTGTATGTCAGAAATGCAATTCACCGCTTGTTTCATCAGGCGACAGCGATATTATCCTTAAACAGGTTGAAATGGAGTAAAAAAATGTGTGATAACTGCGGATGTCATGATCCTGAACCAGAAAAAAAGATAAAAATCAATATTAATGAGAGCCTTTTAAGCGCAAATGATGCAAAAGCGCTGGAAAACCAGAAAGTTTTTAATGAAATGGGCGCAATTGCCTTAAACCTTATAAGCAGTCCAGGCGCTGGAAAAACCACCCTTCTTGAAAGGACAATTGACAGGTTAAAGAATAAATACACTATTGGCGTTATTGAAGGGGACATAGAAACAGAGAGGGATGCCGAGCGTATAAGAAAGAAAGGTGTGCCTGCTGTTCAGATAACAACCGGAGGCGCATGTCATCTTGATGCGCCAATTATTAATAAGGGAATAACAGAGCTTAAAAAAATATCAAATCAGGACAAATTTGATTTTATTTTTATAGAAAATGTGGGAAATCTTGTGTGTCCTGCCTCATTTTTTCTCGGAGAACATAAAAGAGTGACGCTTTTGTCTGTTACTGAAGGTTCGGATAAACCGGAAAAATACCCAAAGGCATTTATCACATCAGACCTTTTTTTAATCACAAAAATTGATATACTGCCTTATTTTCAGTTTTCCATTGATGAAGCGATAAATGAGGCAAAAAAATTAAATCCGTCCATTGATATTATTTCTCTTTCATCCGTTACTGAAGATGGAATGGATATGTGGATTGACTATCTTGAAAAACTCATAAAAAAATAAGTATTCTTAAGGTGTTTATTATGGATAATTTTTCTGAGC
>DYOW01000013.1:1654-24700 GCA_020720325.1 Desulfobulbus propionicus | reverse complement strand
TAATTTTTCTGAGCATATTTCTGATTCATGTTTGGGACAGGGATTTTTAAAGAAATGTCCTGTTGTATTTGTCTGGACTGCAGTAATAAGAAGATGCGCATCAAAATATACCAACAGGGCAATGAGATATATAATGTTAGATGCTGGTCATATCTGTCAGAATCTTGTCATTGCCTGCGCCTGTCTTGATTTGGGGGCATGTCCTGTGGCGGCATTTTTTGATGACGAGGCAAATGCTTTAATAGAAGTTGACGGTAAAGAAGAATCTGTTATTTATCTTGCCTCAGCAGGTCATCCCAAAGAATAAAATTAAAATGGCAAAAATACTGGTTATTGGCGGGACAAGGAGCGGAAAGAGCGATTTTGCCCAGAGCTCTGCTGAAAGTTATATAAAAGATGGTGAAAAAGGTATTTATCTTGCCACATCCGTTGCATCTGACCCTGAGATGACTGACAGAATCAGGCTTCACAGGGAAAAAAGGGGCGAAAAATGGCTTACCATTGAAGAGCCTCTTGAAATAGTATCTGTTTTCCAAAAAAATATTTATTCTCCTGTAGTTTTATTGGACTGTATTACCCTTTGGCTTAATAATCTTTTTTTTTATTCTCAAAATAATTTTGATGCTAAAATTTCAGATTTTATTTCATTTCTTTTAAAAACTGAAGCCAACATTATTATGGTGACAAATGAGCTTGGGATGGGGATAGCGCCTGACAATGAGATAGCAAGGAAGTTTAGAGACAGCGCAGGATTATTAAATCAGGATATTGCAAAAATATGTGACGGGGTTTATTTTGTTGTGGCTGGCTTGCCGCTTAAAATAAAGTGAAAAAAGGCTCTGTCTGATTTATATTGGGTGATACATTTCTCCCCCTCATCCCCGACCTCAATGCTGTTGACTTAAGGGTTGTGACGGTAAGTAATGAGATATTTTCTATACTACCCTCACCCCCTTTCCCTCTCCCGAAGCATTGGGCGAGAAAGAGGAGAAGGAGAAACTAAGTAGGGAACAGGCATGCCTGTTCCCTACTTAAGAGAGTAACTAGTTCACTTTCATCATAATTTACACATACTATTTTATATAAAGCTAAAATAAAACACAGGAAAACACATGCAAACTGAAAATGAAAAAAAATTACAGGAACTTCTTGACAAAATTGAGCCAATAAAATCAAATCTTTCTGATAAAATTCAGGAACGGCTTGATAATCTTACAAAACCCCTGGGAAGCCTTGGAAAACTTGAATTTTTTGCCAAAAGATATTGTCTGATAACAGATACGTTAATGCCAAAACTGCCCAGAAAGGCTGTCCTTGTTTTTGCAGGGGATCACGGGATTGTGCAGGATGGCGTAAGCCTCTTTCCCCAGGAAGTCACCAGACAGATGGTTTATAATTTTTTAAACGGCGGGGCAGGGATTAATGTCCTTGCAAGGCATGCCGGCGCAGATGTCAGGGTTATTGATATGGGAGTTAACGGTGATTTTGAGGACTTACAAGGCCTAATCAACAAAAAAGTAGCCTATGGAACAAAAAACATGACAGAAGAGCCTGCCATGACCAGGGAAGAGGCGATAAAAAGTATTCTTTATGGCTCGGAAGTGGCTGTTGATGCAATTAATGAAGGTTATGACATTCTTGCAACCGGGGATATGGGTATTGGAAACACCAGTCCATCAAGCGCAATAACCTCGGTTATAACCGGTAGAAATGTTGAAGAGGTCACAGGCAGGGGAACTGGAATTAATGATAACTCTTTAGAAAACAAGATAAATCTTATAAAGGCATCTATTGAACTCAATAAAAAACTTTTTATTGATCCCATTGGCATTCTTTCAGGCGTTGGTGGTTTTGAAATAGGCGGGATAGCAGGCGCAATCATTGGCGCGTCTTCTATGAAAAGACCTGTGGTCATTGATGGATTTATTTCCGGGGCAGGGGCTATAATTGCCTGCGCGCTTAAGCCTGAGATAAGGGATTATATATTTACATCACATAAATCAGTTGAAAAGGGACATGCAGTTCAGCTTGCCCATATCGGAATTGAACCTGTTATTGATCTTGATTTGCGACTTGGAGAAGGAACAGGCGCTGCTATTGCCTTAACTATCATTGAGGCAGGTTTAAAAATTTACCTTCAGATGGCAACATTTGAAGAGGCAAAAGTTTCAGAAAAAAAATAATTTTTTTATTAAAAAAAATGTTTGCTTTTTTTTAAATTTATTTTATAAAGTTATTAAACAAATAGATTTTAATGACGATAAGTAAGTTGGTATATATTTAACTTTTTTGTAACACAAAAAGTAGTTGATTTTTTTTTTTTTGTATGTTAATAAACCATAAATAATATTATTTTTTTTGAAAGGGGGTAGTTAACCAGAAAAGGAGGGAAAAGATACTAACCAAATCCTTTTGTTTATTCTTAATTTATTTTATTAATTTAATCAAAAAACTTTGAATTTTAGGAGGGAAAATGAAAAAGAAAATCCTTACAGCGTTAGCAAGCATACTTGCTTCACTCGGCATTGCTACTTCAGCAATGGCAGTCACAACAGAATTCCACGGTCAGATGCAGCAGGGTATCGCTGGTTCAACAGATACTGATGCATTGGCAGGTAATCAGGGCGCAGTTAAAACAGACTATTTCAGTTATAACGGAAGACTTGGCGGTTATGGCGCAAGTCTTTCCAAATTACAGGCTTTTGGTGAACACACAAAAAGCAATGTTTGGGGAATGACAAAGGCAAGACTTGAGTTTCAGGCTAAATCAGATGACGGTCTTGCAAAATTTGTTTACGGACTTGAAGTTGGAACCGTTGATTGGGGTTATTCAACAAGCTCAACCTCAAAAGAAAATGGTTTTGGTCTTTCCGGTGACGGAGTTAACCAGGAAACCAGATTTGCCTATCTTGAATTCGCTGTGCCAGGAATGGGAAAAGACCACAAAATTATGGCAGGTCTCCAGCCAGTCAACATTAATGACTGGGTTTGGAAAGAAACTGCCGCTGGTCTTTCTTATCATGGAAAACAGGGCGATTCAAAATGGCAGCTTGGATGGGTTAGAGGCGAAAACGGCGGCAATAACCACGGTGGTATCGCAGACGCTGACAATGACTATTTCTGGGGAAAAGTTGAAGGTAAACTCTCTAAAGAATTTAAACTTGGCGGTTATTTAATCTATTCTGACCTTGGAGAAGAAGCATCTGCTATTAAAACAGATGGAAAAAAAGCTGATCTCTATGATGCCACCTACTGGTATGTTGGTCTTAATGCAGACATTGTATCAGGAAAATTCTTTGGAGGCGCTGATCTTATTTATCAGGGCGGAGACATTGAATTCCAGAACGTTGATCTTGATGACATGGACAGAAGCGCATGGCTCGGAACCTTATCACTTGGTTATAAAATCAGTGATGCATTCAAAATGTATGCAAACTTCATTTATGTTAGCGGTGATGACGATCCATATGATAACGATGCAAGCAACTTTGACTCAATTGACGTTGACGTAAAAGTTGGTCAGATATTCACAAAAGACGGTTTTATGGCAGATATGGACAGATTCTACTCTGATGCTCCATACATTGCAGACGCTGGTTTAATCAACTACTCAATTGGTGGAAAATACGCAATTGACAAAAAGAATGATTTAAGAATTGAAGCAAGATATCTTCAGTCATCTGAAGACATTTACTATACATGCTGTGACAATGCTGATGACCTTGGTGTTGAACTTGATTTCTGGTATGATTACAAATACAACAAAAATCTTAAGCTCGTTCTTGAAGGAGCTTATCTCTTCTCTGGTGATGCTTTAGATCTTTTAGTTAAACATCCAGGTCAGGAAGAAGCTGATAATATCTTCCAGATTGTTGGCGGAGCAGAATTTAAGTTCTAATTTTAACTTAATTATAATTTAACTTAAAAATATAAGGCTGATGTGAAAACATCAGCCTTTTTATTTTTAAAAGCTTGACTTTTATTACATTTACCTTTATTTTCATTCTAATAAATAAGCTAAATAAAAATTTAAGTTAAAATGCAAGAAACAAAGACTATACAAAAAGAAATTACCATTGCTGTAGCAAAAACAGAAGAAAAACCAATGCTAACCTCACCTGACTTAAAAGGTCATTTTGGTATTTACGGCGGCAAATATGTCCCTGAAACCCTTATGTCAGCGCTTTATGAACTGGAATCATATTATAAAAAAATAAAAAAAGATAAATCTTTCTGGGATGAATACAATAATTTATTAAAAAATTATGTTGGAAGACCATCTCCCATATTTCAGGCAAAAAGGCTTGCAAAATACCTTGGTCGGGAAGATGTAAAAATTTTTTTAAAAAGAGAAGACTTAAACCATACTGGCGCGCATAAGATAAATAATGCAATCGGACAGGTTCTGCTTGCATTAAAAATGGGAAAAACAAGAATCATAGCAGAAACCGGAGCTGGTCAGCACGGTGTTGCCACTGCCACTGCTTGTGCCCTTCTCGGAGTAAAATGCGAGATTTATATGGGCAGAAAAGATACTATAAGACAGGAAATGAATGTATTTAGAATGAAACTCTGCGGCGCAACAGTAATTCCGGTTGATAGCGGCACTCAAACCCTTAAAGATGCAATAAATGACGCAATAAGGGACTGGGTTTCAAATGTTACAAACACACACTATGTCATTGGCTCTGTAGTTGGCCCCCACCCATATCCTGTTATTGTCAGAGATTTTCAAAGCATTATTGGTAAAGAATCAAGAAGACAGATAAAAGAAGTCACAGGAAGGCTTCCTGACCTTATAATTGCCTGTGTTGGTGGCGGTAGCAATGCAATGGGAATTTTTTATCCATTTATAAAAGACAAAGACGTTATGATGACAGGCGTTGAGGCTGCCGGTGAAGGTCTTGATACAGAACATCACTCAGCCACCCTAAGCCTGGGAAGACCCGGCATATTACACGGAACAATGAGCTATCTTTTACAGGATAACTGGGGACAGGTAAAGGGAGCGCATTCTGTTGCCCCTGGTCTTGATTATCCCGGTGTTGGCCCTGAACATAGCTACTTTAAAGATATGCAAAGGATAAAATATGTTGCAGTCAATGATGAGGAGGCCCTTGAAGGCTTTAAGATGCTTTCAGAACTGGAAGGAATTATTCCTGCCCTTGAGTCCTCTCATGCTGTATATTATTTAAAAAAGATTATAAACGACCTCCCTGAAAATGCCCTGATACTTGTTAATTTGTCAGGAAGAGGGGACAAAGACGTTGCCACGGTTTCTAATATAATAAAATAAATTTTATATTTAATATTTTTTGAGAGTTTTATTTTGAACAGAATAGAAAAAACATTTAATCAGCTTAATAAAAATAATAAATGCGCCCTTATACCATTTATCACTGCCGGAGACCCTGATATTTCCACAACTGAAAAGATAATTAAACGATTTATTGATGAAGGCGCTGATATTATTGAAATAGGTCATCCTTTTTCTGATCCCCTTGCAGATGGGACTGTAATTCAGGAATCAAGCCAGAGGGCATTATTAAATAATATTAATACCTCTGATATCTTTGAGATGGTAAAAAGAATCCGTCAGTATAATAATGAAACACCCCTTGTTCTTATGGGATATTTTAATCCCATTTATCAATATGGATTAAAAAAATACTCACAGGATGCAAAAGAAGCGGGTATTGACGGAACAATAATCCCGGATTTGCCAATGGAAGAAGCCCACGAATGGATTTCTGAGGCAAAAAAAAATAATATTTCAAACATATTGCTTATAGCGCCAACCACTCCCATTGAAAGGGCAAAAAAAATTGTAATGCAAAGCAATGGATTTATTTATTATGTATCAATCGCAGGCATAACAGGCGCAAGAACAACCCTTCCTCCAGAACTTGAACAGGGATTAAAAAATATAAAATCCATCACAAACAAACCTGTATGCGTTGGTTTCGGCATATCAAAGCCTGAACAGGTTGAAAGCCTGTCAAAGGTTTCTGACGGAATTATAGTTGGTAGCGCAATTATCAGGATTCTGGAAAAAAATCTTGTTTTTGAGGATAATAAATATACGCCTAATGAGAATCTTATTGAAGAGATTGGAAATTTTATAAAATCCCTGAAAGATGCGATAAAATAAAAAAATAAGGCTATTTTCTTTTTTTTCTAAAGAAATCCTGCAAAACAGACACGCATTCATGTTGAAGCACACCGGAAACAACCTCAGCTCTATGGTTTAACCGGCTGTCATTAACAATATTATAAATAGTTCCACAGGCGCCTGCCTTAATATCAAAACCTCCGAAAACAAGCCTTTTTATCCTTGCATGGACTATTGCGCCCGCGCACATGGGGCAAGGCTCAATGGTTACATAGAGGGTAGCGCTATTTAAACGGTAATTTCCTATTTTTTTCCCAGCCTCCCTGATGCATAAAATTTCAGCATGCGCAGTGGGGTCACAAAGGGAAATAGGCATGTTAAAGGCTTTTGAAATAATATTTCCGTGATTATTAATAAGAACCGCGCCAACTGGCGTTTCATCCTTTTCAAGCGCTGCCTTTGCCATTTCAAGGGCAATCCCCATAAATTTTATATCTGTTTCGTTTATCATTTATAAGAATAAATTATTAATACCAGCAAAAGTAAATCCCATGCTATTATTTTTAGAAAAAAAATCCCTTTTCCTTATATTTTTTTGTCTGAATCAGGATTTTCAGGATTAAAGCATAAACAGGATTAGATGGAGTTTATTATCCTGTTAATCTTAAAATTCTGTGTATCCTGATTTAGACAATTAAATGGCTTAATGCATGAAGATATTAATCTTAAAGGTCAGGTCATGAACTGCCTCTCTACAAAACAATCAAAACCAGGGCAGGGTTATCGTTTTCCCTTTTTAAGCTTCTTATTTTTTTCCCTTGTTTTTATTATTTTGTCAACTGTCTTTTTAAGAATTTGTTCTCTAATCTTAATAACAGGTGATTCTGCGCCGAACATTGCGTTTTTAAGGTATTCAAAGGCAAACTGCATAAGCTCAAAATCATTTTCCCTGATTTTATTGACAATTTCATCATTAACATTATATGTGTCAAGAAAACGGCTTTCAAAGACAAATCTTCTGAATGACTCCATGTTTGTGGTTGCCATAAAAAATAATTCCCTTGCTCTGGGAGGCAGTTCCGTATCTTCGCCAAATGATTTTTTTCTAAGCAACAGTTTCAGCCAGCCCTTGTTCATCCTGTCATAAAGGTCAGCTTCCTGATCAGCTCTCCATGAATCCACAGTCCAGCAGGTTTTTTCTTCAAAGCCTTTGCAGTGATTTTCCTTTATCAGAAAGAAAAATTCTTCTTCCTGACCGGATTCCTTTTCAACCTGCATTAGGTTTGCTATGCCAATTGGGTAATAACGGCAGCAAACCGGTCTGTCGGAATAAACCTGACAGCCTTCGGGTGTCACAAAAGGACATTTTCCCCCTGATTCATCAAGCATCTTTAATCTTGCCACAGGCAAGCCGGATTCAACAAGTATCTCAGGTTCAGTGTATAACTTTAAGAATAAATCAGAGGGCAGACCAAGTCGTTTTTTTAGTCTTATTATATCAAAAGGTGTGAGTATGATATTCATATTCCTGCAGCAATTTGTAAAGCAGGAAACGCCAGGGTGACATCTGAATTCAAAGTCGCTGTTTTTTTCCATTCTTACAGGCTGTATGACATTGGAAAGATTGTCTCTTGAAAGGGCTTTTTCTACCTTTTCCCTTGCATTTGCCTGATTATCGTTGGTACTGCTCATTTATATTTCCTCTTATTTGTTTAACATATTATTTTCTCTGTTTAGTAATTCTATTGCTTTATTAATTGCATCTTCCGGTGAATTTACATAATTAATGCCAGTAAAATTCTCCCAGGTCATTAACCCAATTATAGGTATTTCAAGTTTTAAAGCAAATGCCAGTTCGGATAATGTGCCAAACCCACCGGATATTGCTATTAAAAGTTCACAGGAATTTACAAGGACAAAATTTCTCATATGGGAAAGGGATGTTACAACAGGAATTTTTATGTGCTTATTTGCGTCCTTAACGCTTTCTCCGGGTAAAATGCCAATTGTTATACCCTGATGTTCAAATGCGCCTTTAGAGGCGGCGCGCATAACCCCGCCAAGTCCGCCGCAATAGAGATATGCGCCGCTTTTAGCAATTAACTCCCCGACTTTATAAGCAATATTTGAGATATTTTTGTCACATTCGCCTTTGCCTATCACACCTATCCTGCGAGCTTCCAGGATTCGTGTTTTTTTATTAATAAGATTATTTTTTTCAGAAAACTCAGGATTTCCAGCCGTGTTCACCGATAAGTTTGACAAACCTCACGCCTCCCTTGTTCTCTTTTTTAATTTTTCCGTCTGTTTTCTTTATTTTTATAAGATTTTGGGAGAATTTATCCCCAACAGGTATTAAAAGCCTTCCGCCATTGTCTGATAATTGTTTAATTAATGGTTCTGGTATTTTAGGAGAAGCTGCGGTTACAAGAATAGCATCAAAAGGAGATTCTTTTTCCCATCCGAATGTTCCGTCATCCACCCGTATTAAGACATTATTATAGCCAATCTCAGAAAGTATTTTTTTTGCCCTTGGGATTAAAGCTGAGATTCTTTCAACTGAATAGACCTTTTTTACAATCTCTGCAAGCACAGCAGCCTGATATCCTGAGCCTGTTCCTATCTCAAGAACTTTTTCATCA
The DNA here is from genome assembly GCA_020720325.1 of Desulfobulbus propionicus. Taxonomy (GTDB): domain Bacteria; phylum Desulfobacterota; class Dissulfuribacteria; order Dissulfuribacterales; family DYOW01; genus DYOW01. The sequence continues at coordinate 15,946 of DYOW01000013.1, read as the reverse complement.
CCTTTTAATTCCAGTTCCTGTGTCATTAAGGCAACAATATATGGCTGGGAAATTGTTTGTCCCCATCCTATGGGCAGGGGAAAGTCTCCATAAGCCTGGTCATATAAGGCCTCGTCAACAAAAAGATGTCTTGGCGCCTTTTTCATGGCATTTATTACTTTCTCATCATAAATCCCGCGTGGAATAAGCTGCTGGGTCACCATTCTTTCGCGGGAAATTTTAAATGTATCGTTACTAATCATTATTCTGCAGGCAGGTAGTAAAGCACATCAACCACCCTGTTTTCTTTAAAAAGAATTCTTATTGAATCTATCCTTTTTTCGGCAAGTTTGTTTCCAATAAGGGGTATACTGTAATAAAAGGGTTTATTAACCTGATAATAATACCATTCTTCCTTGTCAGCCTCTGTTACACGGCTTGCATGAGGAGGTCCAAGCATATTGGTAATCTCTTCTTTTGTCTGACCTTTGTTTATTAATCCTGCGTCAATTGCAAGATACCTTTTTGGAGTACCGGAACAGGAAATAATAAAAAACACAAAAATTCCGATAAAAATAATGTTGTAATTTTTTTTCATAAATTTAGTTTTGCTTAGTATGATTTTTTTAATTTTAGTTATTATAATATAAACTATAAATTATAAAACAAAAAATATAAAATATAAAATATAAAAAGGAGAAATGATATGAGATGTGTTAAATGCGGAAAAATTGTTAATGAAACACTGGCCCACTGTCAATGCGGAAGGGATATGCAAGATATGAAAATGCTTCTTGGAAATTTTCCTGAAGCTAATAAAACTTTCAACTGGTTCAGTCAGATATTTGATAATACTACTAAAAATGAATATCATCCTGATAGCGCTATGGGCGGAATTGGCGATATAAGCGATCTTTTCAAGGATAATCATCAGGAAGATTCTTTTTTGCAATCTGTAGATACAGAATTTACTGAATTTGAGTCTTTAGCACAAAAATCTTCTCCTGTTTCTCTTGGTGAACTCGGCGGAGATGTTAATGAAAAAGACCTTGAGGATGCCCTTAAGAATCTTAAATTTTAAATATCAGACTTTTTTATTTTTGTTATCAGTTCCCTGACCTTGTCAATATTTTTTTGCCCGGGGGATATCTCTACTCCTGAACTGACATCAATGCCGTAAGGTTTTACCTCGTTTACGGCAATTAAGCAATTTTCAGGTGTTATGCCCCCGGCAATAATTATGGGCTTTGTTATTAAATTTACGGCTTTTTTTGCAATAAACCAGTCAAAAGCCTCTCCTGTGCCCCCATATCCCTTTTTTGAATAGGTATCAAGAAGAAACGCCCTTACAACATGGGAAAAAGGGATTAACCGCTCAATATCATCCAATTCTTTAATTCTTGCAACCTTTATCACCCGTGGGTAAAGCTTTTCGCATACATCAATACCTTCATCTCCGTGAAGTTGTATACAATCAATACCTGAATATTCAATTGCTTTTTTCATGTATTCCATTGGTTGATTGACAAAAATTCCTACAGTTGAGACAAAAGAGGGCAGTTTTGAAATAATATCCCTTGCTTTTTCAATATCAACCTGTCTTGGACTTTTGGCAAAAATAAACCCTATAGCATCTGCGCCAAGGTTAGCAATCTGTATTGCATCCTTTTCTGTGGTTATCCCGCATATTTTAATTTTTGTATTCAAGTTAAAAACCCTATCAGATAAAATTGAAAAATTCTATTTTTTTATTATAATTATTTTTTTATATTAAAAAATATAAAAGAGTATTTTTTATGTTTAATTCAGGAAATCTTTCCAAAAAAAAATATATTATACTTAAAAAATTTAAATTTTATTATTATGAAAAACAAAGACATTGCAGTATGCCTGATAAGCGGCGGAATGGACAGTTGTGTCTGCGCCTGTATTGCTAAGAAAAAACACGATATAATTATTGCGATACATATTTCATATGGTCAAAGGACATCTGAAAGGGAATTAAAGGCTTTTAACGATATTTCTGATTATCTTGATATAACCAAAAGATATTTGGTTGAATTATCATATTTCAGGGATGTTGGAAATTCCGCCCTTACCGACTATGACATTCCTGTGCCTGAAAACAGTCTGAGTGATGATGAAATACCGGTTAGTTATGTGCCGTTCAGAAATGCAAATTTTCTTTCTGTAGCCACATCATATGCCGAGGCAAACAGGGCAAACTCCATCTATATCGGGGCAAACCAATTGGACAGTTCAGGATATCCCGATTGCAGGGAAGAATTTTTTAATGAATTTAATAAATTAATCAAAACAGGGACAAAACCCAACGCTGATATTAAGATAATAACCCCCCTTATTAACATGACAAAAGAGCAAATAGTCAAAAAAGGCGCTGAGATTAATGCCCCCTTGCATCTTACATGGTCATGCTATAAAAATTCTCAGAAAGCTTGCGGAGTGTGCGATTCATGTCTCCTGAGGCTAAGAGGCTTCAGGGATGCCGGGGTTCAGGACCCTTTGGAATACGAACATCCGGTTAAATATTAAGAGCCTGATTATTATGAATAAAGATTTTATATGCAAACAATGCGGTTTTTGTTGTGAAGGAGAAAGCACAGTCTCTCTTAATCAGGAAAAAATAGATGAAATTTCAAATTTTATGGGTATTTCAAGGGATGAGCTTCTTTCAGGGTTCTGTGTTGTAAAGAAAAACAGGATTGAAATGAAGACACAAAACGGACATTGTATTTTTTTTGAAGAAAAACAAAAAACATGCAAAATTCATCCGGTTAAACCTGTAAATTGCAGAATCTGGCCTTTGCATAAAAGCATATTGAAAGATAAAGAATCCTTTGAAATCATAAAAAATACATGCCCTGGTCTTCAAGAGATGAGTTATGATGAAATTTGTAAGATAATCGGAGAAAAATAGTATGGAGATTGAAGAGGTAAAAAAACATATATTTATAAGCTGCCCTTTTGACCTTCTCTATGAAAAATATCTGAATACTATGCTTGAGAATAGGTTAAATCCAGAGATAGGTCTTAATGCCGGGGTTCTTGACAGATATACTGCAAAACAGTTTAACAATGTTTCAAAATTATTAAAAGAAAATGGATTGAAATGCACTGTTCATGCGCCGTTTTCCGACCTTCCCCTTGGGGCTTCTGAAAAAAATGTAAGGTCAGCAATTGTATCAAGGATAAAAAAAAGTCTTGATTTTGCGCAGAATTTTAATGCAAAATCAGTGGTTATTCATACCGGTTATGAAGAATTCAGCCATGACTGGCTTGGTGAGAGATGGATAAATAATCTCATTGAAAGCTTAAGAAAAATAATCAGCTATGCCGGCATATCAGGAACTAAAATTAATATAGAAAATGTCTTTGAATATAATCCTGAGATTCATAAAAAAATTTTTGAAAATATCAGGGAAGAAAATTTGGGATTTTGCCTTGATATTGGGCATACAAAGGTATTTTCAAAAACAGAACTGATTGTCTGGCTTAAAGAACTGAAGGGAAGGCTTTGTCAGTTGCATCTACATGACAACATGGGGAAAAAAGACGACCACCTTCCGGTTGGAAAAGGTATATTAAACTTTGACGAACTTTTTCAATTCTTATATGTTGAAAAAATATCTCCAATAATTACTCTGGAGACGCGTGGAGCGCAGGAGGTTTTTATTTCCATCACAGCAATTGAGAAGCTATTATCCAGATTTCCTATTATTATTAAGAAAATCCACTAATGCAACCTCGTCCCATGGAGCAAGATTTAAAAATCTTACCCCCATACCCCTAACCTTGGTTAATCCCTCAGGGAAAGACCTTGACCATACAACTTTTGCCCTAACTTTTATAGGATAATTCAGATTTGGTAAGTTAAATTTAATGTCAATAACCTCACCTTTGGGAAAAGGATGGTGGGTGGATATAAATAGACCTGTTTTACTTATATTTTTAATAAAATCTATTGTTTTTCTGAATTCATTTCCAAACTCAACCCTTAAAAGCTTGTCAATTCTTGCGGCTCTTTTTGGTAGCGTGGATTTATTAGGGGTTATCTCTTCTTCTAAAAACATAAATCACATCCCATTTATATTTTTTATTACATATAATTGTAATGCATATAATAAATTTGTCAAGAAATTGTAACAAAAAATAAAAAAAATAATTCTTACTGATAAAATACATTTCTATGTGATTTTTAACGATTAATATTTTGCCATTTTTATCGTCTGAATCAGGATGACAGAATAAAAGGATGAACAGGATATGAATTGAGGCAACCTCTAAAAATTAGATTGCTTCGTCACTTCGTTCCTCGCAATGACAATGTCCGACATTGCGCGTGATAGCCGAAGCAATCTCAAAACACATATTTTTAGAGCTACCCTTGAGTGATATTATCCTGTACATCTTAAAATCCTGAGTATCCTGATTCAGACAAAAAAAAGAGAGAAGATAATTTACCCTCTACATTTCATATAGAGCCAAAAAAAATAAATTTTTTAAGTTTTATTTAGAAATTTACTATGTAATTTATTACATAATTTATGTAAATAAAAAGTTTATTAAATGTATATAAAGAAACAAAATTAATTTAACTATAAGTAATGATGTATTATTTTTTCAGGAACAAAAATTGAATTAAATTATGCAAATTATTTTTTTTTAGACCAGGAGGATTGTATGAAAAAACTATCTGTCTATTTATTTGTTCTTTTTATTCTCACTGCTGGAGGCTCATTGTTTGCGGAGTCTTTGCAGCAAAAAAAGGTTTTTACAAACAAGGATTTCAACAATACTAAAGCTGCCGCGCAGTCAGTGGATGAAAAATCCAAAGAACTTACTTGTGAACAAGGTGACTGGCTAATGTTTAACGGAACAATAACCAAGGTAGATACTGAAAAAAATCAGGTGGAGATTGATGTTAAAACCCAGGGGAGCGTGGGTTTACAAATTTTTAATTTTTCAGAACAGGATAAATCAAGATTAGTTGACAATACTGGAAAAGATATTTCATTTTATATTAATTCCTGTTATTATGATAAAAAACAGGTTTATTCAATACTTTTTGATTTGGATAAGAGAGGTGATCAATAATGTTAAAAAAAATATTCTTATTTATTTTCTTTTTGACAAGTTTTTTTGCTAATAATACCTTTGCGGTAATGAACGATTATTTTATTTATCCTCCTTTTATTGGTGGAGATAACCCGGTTAATATCCTGCTTGTTTTTGACAAGAGCGGCTCTATGTCAGAACCTGGTTACGGAGGAACATTTTTAGGCGCTGAAGAAGGTTATTTCAGACCTGATAAAATTTACAGCATGACTAGTATTTCAGGAACAAATGTATGGGTCGAAGATCTGGGTCCTGCAGAGGCAGGCTGTCCAGGCATAGATAATAGCAAAAAATATACAGGCGCATGTCTTAATTACAGACAGATGATGAGAGTTGACCTGCTCAGATGGGCATTGACAGGAGGCAGACCTCTGGAGTGCAGTGGAGATAATTCCAGCTCCTGTGACCCAAACATGCAATGTCCCAATTTCGGATTTGCTGACCACTGTGTTATTCAATCTTTCAATAGCACGAATGTGAAAGTTCCAATGTCAAGGATAAACGAAGGTGTTTTGCAGCAATTTGAAAACAGCGCCAAAAAACCAAGGTTTGGTCTTATCTTATATGGCGGTTCGAGCGTTTATGGTAATAAAGTTTATATCGGTGATTATTACAATGAGGGAAACGCTGATCAAAACAGAGTTTATACAAATGTGAAAAGGCTTATTAATTTTGTTGCTCCTGACGGCGGCACACCAACAAAATACGCTATGGAAGAGGCTTATGATTTGTTTGACCAGCAGAATAATTATACCAACACCACAGGATTTAATTTATATGATGGCAGCACATCTTCATTGCAATTCAGAGACCCAATGTATTTTTGCGACCATAACAAACAGAATTGCAATCTTATTGCCTGCGCAAAGAATTATGTTGTTCTTGCCTCTGACGGTGACTGGAACCACGGAGGCGACCCCATATCTGTATCCTATCATATGCATAAAGATCTATTAAGAACATTTACAAGCCCTTCAGGCATACCCTTTAACATTAGGGTTGAAAAGGTTTACAGCCTTGCTATTTTTGTGGAAGGAGACGGCGCAAGAGCATTAAAAAACATCGCCATGTACGGCGCTTTTGACCTTAATTCAGGTCTTACATGGCCAAGCGGAACAGCCGGTCTGCCAAGTTCCCCAGCAAACAGCTTAACAACAAATATTCCCGCTGCCAATCCGCCTACCCGTCCTGACTGGGACATAAAACCATCAGGAGCGCCTGACGGAGTTCCTGACACTTTTTACAGCTCACAAAGCGGCGCCGCGATCAGGAATGCTTTTTATTCAATTTTTACTGATATTTTAGGACAGTCATCATCCGGAGCATCTGTTTCCACAACCTCATCAGATGTCGCTGTCGCCGGAACAGGCAATTTATTGGCGCAGCCTCTTTTTTATCCTGAATTTTCTTCCGGCGGCGTAACAGCCAAATGGATAGGCAAGCTTAATCTTCTCTGGTATTATCTTGGCAGCAAATACAAAAATATCAGGGATAACAATCTTGGCAATCAATATCTTGATGTATGGGGTGGAGCTTCAAATGCTGTCCATGACTGGATAATAAGTTCTGAGCCTGACTGCAGCAATATAGGCAAATATGTTATTAAGGGCTACAAAAGCGCCGCTGATGGAAACAAGACCACTGAAATGGCAAACTATGGCTCTTTGGTTGAGAACATACCTGAAATAGCTGAGCTTGGGGAAAAACTTTCAACTTCAGCAGGCGGAAGAACTATATACGGTGTTGATAACACAAACAATATGATATCTTTTACTTCTGCTAATGCGGCAAGTTTTGATTTTGGAACAAACGAGATTCCTGCTTGTCTCCCTGCTCCTGCCACACAAAGCCTTGTGACATATATCAGAGGTGAAAATGATTATACTTGCCGCTCAAGGAGATATAGTCCCACAATACCTATATGGAAACTTGGCGATATTGTTTATTCAAGCCCTGCTTTACTAACAGACGAAAAAAATGATAAAACTTATGTCTTTGTTGGAGCCAATGATGGCATGCTCCATGTATTCAGAATAGGACATTTAAAGAAACTTACTGAAAGCCGCAGGGCAGCGGAACTTTGCGACAATAATTCTACCTGCACAGGAAGCCTTGTCAATATAGGTCAGGAAATCTGGTCTTTTATACCTAAAAATGCTATGCCTTACCTAAGATACTATGCTAACCTTGATTACGACCACATCTATACTGTTGATGGAAAACCATATATAGTAGAATTTTATGATAATCCTGACCTTCAAGAAAAGGTTGTCAAAAGATATCTTATTGGTTCTATGAGATTTGGCGGCGGCTCAGCAGGAACATTTGCAAACGGTTTTATAAGACCACCAACAGACACCTGCCTAGATTATAATGCCACAAGCTGTGTGGGAAGGTCATCTTATTTTGCCATTGATATAACAGACCCTGAAAATCCGATTTTTAGATGGGAGTTCACCCATAAAGACCTGGGATTAACATATCCTGGTCCTGGTGTAATCAAATATAAAACCGCTGCTAATTTTACGAATAATTCTTACAAAGACGCATGGGTTGTATTTGCAACCGGACCTTTTAACTATGAGGGACTTCCAAACAGCGCAAAGAAACTTAAAATATTTACATTCCCTCTTGACACCCTTGACCATGCGCCAGCAGAGCCTCTTGTGACTGTTAAAGAGCCTACCACTTCTCTTCCAGAAGCCTTTGCCGGAACTCTCTATACAGATCATCACAGAATTGAATTTTTGGATACTTCCGGGGCAACTCCTGTAAGAACAACAAAAAAGGTTCTGGCATTTGGATACACCCAGAGAAACGGCTCTAACTGGAATGGAGGCATTATCTGGGGTGATGTAAATGCCACAAATAATCCTGCTGCATGGACATTTACACCTTACAACAATTTCGGCGGAGCTGTCGCGCCTGTCACAACAAAGGTTCAGTTTTCGTCATGTTTTGACTGGCCGTCAATATATTTCGCCACAGGCAGATGGCTGCATAAAGCCAATGTTGATGCGGCGGCAACCCGTGATGTGCTTTATAGTGCGCCTATAGACAAAGGCTTTTTACCGATTACAAATAACCTTGATATGACAACTGGTTGCAGTTCTGCTCCTCAATGCAGCAATTTTATTACTGCAGGAAACAGAACCGCTGGCTGGAGAATAAGGCTTGAACCTGCTGCTCACTCCACAAAGGTATGGACCTGCGCAGGCTCTTATACTCATTATGATAAAGAAAGATGTCTTGCTGACCCAACCACCAGTTCGTATGACACTGTAAATTTTGCCACAACAAAGGTAACATCTGATTTGTGCGGTTTTGGCGGTGTGTCAAGGGTATGGGGACTTAACTGCGCAACCGGCTGCAGCATTTTCAAAGGTTGCGTTGACGGTACAATTACAAAATTAAAACCTAATATTCCAAAACGTTCAGGCATTTTGATACATACCAGTAGTGGTGTTGTTGTGGATCGCAGCCATTCTCCAAATCCATACACCTCTGATGTTGACGCTGGCATAGGCTCAGGCAATGAAAGAGCGACCGGCTGGGTGCCTGGCATGGCTTCAACTAGTGAAGGTGAAGGCGAGCAATTAAAATATCAGACATTTTTTGAAAGATAAAATTTGTTGCTTAATCGCAAAAAGGAGATATTTGATGAACTATAAATTATTCAGGAAATCTCAAAAAGGTTTTTCAGTAATAGAATTGATGGTTGTTGTTGTTATTTTATCAATACTTGGAACAATACTTTTAAGGGGCTTGACAAGCTGGTCATCTGCAAGCAGGATTGAAAATGATACGGATGCTATATGGTCTTATCTTCAGGATGCAAGGCTTCTGGCATTTTCTGAAAAAATTAATCTTGATGTGGATATATCGCTGGATGGCATGACAATATCGCTAACTCCTACCCCTGCTATTCCAGGCTGGAATTATCCGCCTTTGGTTGTGCAGACCCCGTTTCGTTTTGAACCAGCCTTAAATAATCTGCAAATAAGCAGGCGCGGATATTTTCAAGGCAACGGTGATATTATCTATAATGGTTCTTATACATTTGATAAGGTTCCTGCTGCATATTCATGTGTCACCATTTCTATCAACAGGGCAAGAAGAGCTATCTGGAAAGGAGGCAATAATTGTGATGTTATATAAAATATGTAATAATAAAGGCTTTACATTAATTGAGGCAATGATATCCATTCTGATTCTTAGCTTTATTATGCTTGGAACAATGACATGGGTAACAGGCGCATTTCAAAATACAAGTGAAATTGCGTCGAGGAGAGACGCTACAAAACTTGCTCAGGAACTTTTGGAGAATGACAGATCAAACAATTATGAAGCGCTTTGTCCTGAAAATCTTGCTCCTGCCTGCGCCGCGATACCGCCAGCAAATAGGATCAGAACCATTAAGGGTCAGCAAAAACAATTTTGTGTGGTGAGAGATTATCAGGAAGTTGTTAATGGTCTTAGCGCTCGCGCATCTTATAATATTATCTGGAACAAAAGAGATAGAGATATAACATGTAACGCTGCTACTCTTGGACTATGCAACACAAATAAGACTGATAATGGTTGTTTTAATCTTATCAGTGTGATAGCAAGAAATTAGTAATAATTTAATAATTCTTAATAGAATTAAGGAGGCATTTATGAGAGCCAATGGCGGTTTTACAATGGTTGAACTGCTTGTGACCATGATTATTATATCAATAGTTATTGGCATTACTTATTCTTCTTTTACCACTATAGTAAAAGATGTTAAGTCGGAAACAAGGTCAGTTGAGAGTGTAATGGATGTTCTTAGCGGAGTGGAGATGTTAAGATTAGACCTTACACACATGGGATTTGGTTTGGCTGAACAGGGAACAGAAAATAACCAAAACCGCAAACAGGAACCATGTGGTTATCCTATTAGGGCAATATCAGTTGATGGTAATCCGCCAGGCTGCAACCCTGGAGGCAATGATGATCGCGTAACCCTCGATAATAAATCCCAGGCGCTTATTATCAGGTCAACTGTCAATACAACAAATGTGGATACTTTTGGCTGGACACAGGTGAGATGCGGAGAAATGGCAAACACAGTTGCTCCTAACACCTATGGTTTTATCCCATCCAATCCAATGGTTATAATAAACAATGATTTCAAATTTCTGGGTCAATCTGATTTCGCCAACATTGCCCAATTTTGCACTGAAACAGACGCTATTCTTTACGCATTTCCAGTGGAGCTTGCTCCAGCCACTGCATGTGAGGTGCAACCATGCAACAGGATCAACTACAAACTTGGCGACAGCCAAACTCTTCCCGCATGTCACCCGAAAACCTTTAATCTGAACAGGGAAATTGGTACCGGTATTCCACAACCTGTTATAAACTGTGTGGCAAATTTTCAGGTAAGATTCAGATATGATAATAATGGAGACGGATTAATTGATGCAAGCGAAGTTATTGATGATATTGCCAACAAAAACAATGCTATTAGACGTGTTGATGTTTACCTGTTATTGCAGGATTCCAATTTTGATGCTGATATTACAACTGCTAAATATACAGCGGCGGATTTTACTGTTAATGAAGACTTTAACAATGATGGCGATACAAATGACCCAGGAGAGGAAGCGGTTAATCTTGCCACTTCCGCGCCTTCTTGTAATACATCAAATTTTCCTGCTAATTTGCCAATGCCTGCATGGACTGACATAGCCAATTTTCCAAGCCCAGCCTGTTTTCCTAATTTTCATAACTACCGCTGGCGTGTTGTAAAGATTTCTGTACAGCCCAAAAACGGAGCTGATGTCTTTGGTCTTGTAGCGCCTAATTAATTGAAAAATCGATACAAATAAATTAATTATAGGAGGAATTTATATGATAAATAAATATATAAAAATAATAAACAATCAGAAGGGAATGGCGCTGATTACAGCCTTTATGTTTGGTCTTATAAGCATAGGACTTGTAGGCGCAATTTATTTTGCTATGCAAAATGCCACAAGGACCACAGGAGTTGAAGCAAAATATACAGCGCAGCTTGAAATTTCAAGGGGTATATCAGAGTTTGTAAGAGCTGCGATAAGAGAAGATGTTGTCAACAGACCTCATGGACTACAATGTTGCGCCTCACAAGCCTGCACTTCACATGTACCTTGTGATGACGGCACATTTATTGATTTAAATGGTTTTATTACTGAAATAAATAATGCTGACACCAATAATTTACAGACTAATTATACTAATTCTGATATTTCAGCTCAATTTATATTTTTTGTTGCAAGTAAAAAGACTGCCCCAACTTATGTCTTTGCGTTAAGAACAAGAAATCCTGATACCAATACTATTGAGGCCACAATTGACAGGGGTTATTCTATTGTTAATCCTTCTAAAATCTGATTTCCATATTTATTTTTGGGTTAGTAATTTTTTTTAATTTTTTTAAGATTGAATTTTAAGCAGCATTCGCAAATTTTGCCATGCTGCTTTTTTTTAAAGCCTTAAATTTCTTGTTAAACAATATATCCGCTTAAGATAAGAAAAAATTAAGTATTTATCAATAAATAATGACAAAACTTAAAAAAATGATTAAAATTAAGTTATTATATAATAAACAGAGGTAATACTTAAATCTTGCAAAGCAGAGAAATAAAAGCTCTTTTTGAAATTGCCCTTCTTGTGGGAAGAGCAGTGAATCTTGAAAAAACATTATCAAATATCTTGCAGGTTCTTCATGAAACTCTTCAAATGGAAAGGGCAACAATTGTTCTTCTGGATGAAACAGGCGATAAACTTAGGATTAAGGCGTCTTACGGTTTAACAGAAGAAGAGGAAAAGCGCGGTGTTTATGAATTTGGAGAAGGAATCACAGGGAAGGTTTTTAAGACCTCATCTCCTTTTGTGGTTCCTGACATAAAAAAAGAGCCGATGTTTTTAAATAAAACCCGTTCAAGGGATAAATTTTTGATTTCAAAGGAAAAAATATCATTTATTGGTGTTCCCATCATCTTAAAATCAAAGGCTGTGGGTGTTCTTACTGTTGATAAGGTCTTTGAGCACAAGATTTCCTTTGAAGAGGATATTCGTTTTTTGACAGTTCTTGCCACACTTGTGGCGCAATTTCTTGAGCTTCATCAGGCAATAATAAAAAGAGAAAAAAACCTTATAGAAGAGAACAGGGAATTAAAGGCTCTTCTTCACAAGGAAAAGACAACTACTGAAATAATCGGCAACAGTAAACTTATGAAGGAGCTTTATATTACCATCAATAAAGTTGCGCCTACAAGGGCAACTGTTTTGCTCCTTGGCGAGTCAGGCACAGGAAAAGAGCTTATCGCAAGCAATATACATTATTTAAGTCCCAGAAATGATAAACCCTTTATTAAGATTAACTGCGCCTCGCTTCCTGAACAGCTTCTTGAAAGCGAGCTGTTTGGTCATGAAAAGGGCGCTTTTACTGGCGCTCTAAACAGAAAAAAAGGTCGTTTTGAGATTGCTGACGGCGGAACAATTTTTCTTGATGAAATCGGGGAACTGCCAATAACTCTTCAATCAAAGCTTTTGAGGGTTCTGCAGGAGTATGAGTTTGAAAGGCTTGGTGGAACAGAGACAATAAACGTTGATGTGAGAATTGTTGCGGCAACCAACAGAGAACTGGAAAATGCCGTTGAAAAAGGTGATTTCAGGCTTGATTTATATCACAGACTAAATGTGGTTCCTGTGATAATTCCACCTTTAAGACAAAGAAGAGAGGATATTCCGGCCCTTATTGATTATTTCCTGAGAAAATATTCTGATTTACACAAAAAAAATCTTGGCGTGTCAAAGGAAGTAATGGATGATTTTATGAGATATGAATGGCCCGGAAATGTGAGGGAACTACAAAATCTTATTGAAAGGCTTGTGATAATGACAGAAGGAAACTGCATTAAACAGTCCGATTTGCCCTGTTTTGTCACCACCCATTCTCCCTGCGTTATCAATCCTGCTGATTCTAGCCAACATCCTGAAATTCCTAATGTTTCCGTTTTAATAGCGCCAACCTTTGCAGCACAGCCAGAAAATATTAATAAAGCCAAGACATTATATGATATTGAAAAAGAACAAATAGAAGATAGCCTTATTAAATATAACTGGAATCAGTCAAAGACCGCAAAAGCCCTTGGTCTTACCCTCAGACAAGTTGGATATAAAATAAAAAAATTTAATATAATTATTCCTGAAAAGAAAATATCTTAGTTGTACTTTCATTCCTAAGCTGGAGCTTGGGAACGAGGAAATCATAAAAAGATAATAGCATTGGGGATAAATATATTACCCACAATAAATCATGCAAAGCATTTTTTTCTATAGCCCCCCTTTTTTTATAAAAAAATCTTACAAAAATATTACAAATTTATATAGTTTTATATTACAAAGGTTGCAAAATTGTTAAATTTACTTGCAAAATTGTAAGCAAATCTTGTTTGTCTAAATTAACATATTGAAATTTTTGAATAAATAATCGGCATAGATATTGATAGACTTTTTTTTAAAATTTTAAATTTAATATTAAAAAAAAGGAAAAAAAATGAACTCTGGCGACATAGCTTGGATGCTAATTGCAACAGCGCTTGTAATGTTTATGACCCCCGGACTGGGACTTTTTTACGGGGGGCTGGTTAGAACCAAAAATGCCCTTGGAACAATAATGCAAAGTTTTGTTTCCCTTGGTGTTGTTTCCCTTATCTGGGTGACATATGGTTATAGTCTTGCATTTGGACATGACATCGGTGGATTTATCGGTGGTTTTGATCACTTATTCTTAAAAGGCGTGGGACTTGAGGCAAGCTCTTATGCAGCCACAATTCCCGGACTTTTATTCTGCGCCTTTCAGTTGATGTTTGCAATTATTACACCTGCGCTTATAACAGGCGCATATGCAGAAAGAATGAAGTTTTCTGCATTTTTACTATTCACTGTCTTATGGACTACCTTTGTATATCTTCCGGTTTGTCACTGGGTATGGGGCGGCGGCTGGATAGCAAAGCTTGGAGCCCTTGATTTTGCAGGTGGAACAGTTATACACATAAATTCAGGTGTCGCTGCTCTTGTCGCTGCTTATATGATTGGAAAGAGAAGGGGCTGGGGTAAGCAGGTATTGCATCCCCATAATTTACCAATGACTGTTCTTGGCGC
>DYOW01000013.1:0-1554 GCA_020720325.1 Desulfobulbus propionicus | reverse complement strand
GCTGGGGTAAGCAGGTATTGCATCCCCATAATTTACCAATGACTGTTCTTGGCGCCGCAATATTGTGGTTTGGCTGGTTTGGTTTTAATGCCGGAAGCGCCCTTGGCGCTGGTGAGCTTGCGGTTCTTGCATTTTTTAACACACAGGTTGCAACCGCCGTTGCATCTCTTTCATGGTTATTTGCTGAATGGGCAATAAAAGGAAAACCAACCACCCTTGGAGCAGCTTCAGGAGCTGTGGCAGGTCTTGTCGCAATTACTCCTGCCGCTGGTTTTGTTAGTCCTATGAGCGCAATTATTATTGGTCTTGTGGCAGGCGCTATTTGTTATATTGCTATCCTTGCAAAAGAGAAGTTTGGTTATGACGACGCCCTTGATGTTGTGGGTGTACATGGTGTCGGCGGACTTTGGGGCGCTCTTGCCACAGGACTTTTTGCCCAGAAGATTTTCAATGCTGCCGGAGCTGACGGTTTATTTTTTGGAAACCCCGGACTTTTCGTAAATCAGGCAATTGGAGCCTTTGCAGCAATAGCATATTCTGTGGCGCTTACATTTATAATTCTTAAGATTATTGATGCGACAGTTGGCGTAAGGGTATCTTCTGATGAAGAACTTCAGGGTCTTGATATATCACAGCATAGTGAAATAGGTTATTCCTCACTTTAATATTTAATTACAGGAGAACTAAAATGAAAAAAATAGAGGCAATTATAAAACCCTTTAAGCTTGATGAAGTCAAGGAAGCCCTTAATTCAATTGGTGTAAAAGGTCTTACCATCAGTGAAGCAAAGGGTTTCGGAAGACAAAAGGGTCATACTGAGATTTATCGTTCTTCAGAATATGTTGTTGATCTTATCCCAAAGATTAAGATAGAAATTGTCACTGAAGATGAATCAGTTGAAATGATTACCAATAAAATTTGTGAGTCAGCCAGAACTGGCAATATAGGCGATGGAAAGATTTTTGTTTACCATGTTGAAGAGGTAATAAGAGTCAGAACAGGTGAACGGGGTAAAGAAGCTGTTTAAGCCTTTTAATAACGCCCTCCAAAAAACATAAAATATAGGGGAGGTAAATCTCTGCTCTCGCTCCTGCCTCCCCTTGTTTACTTTAAAAATAATGATACAAAATGCACAATTATAGAGTTATATGAGAGCTTATTAATTAAAATTTAAATAAAACTTTCAGAGAGGAGAAAAAAATGAAAAAAACAATTATGTCTTTATGTGCGGCAACATTAATTGCTTCAGGGATTTTTATAGGAAATGTATTTGCGGAAGAAGAAAAACCAACTGGTGATGTGACGGTTGGAGCATTCAGCCAGTATATCTGGAGGGGTCAGGAATTAAGTCAGGATTCTATAGTTATTCAGCCATCTATGACCATAGGCTATAAGGGATTTTCTGTTAATTTATGGGGAAATTTTGATTCAGATTACTATGCAAAAGAATCATCAGACTGGAATGAAACAGATTTGACATTACAATATACCAAAACAATCGGCAATTTTGGTCTTTCCGCCGGTTATATTTATTATTCTCTTGATGGACTTGAT
>DYOW01000088.1 GCA_020720325.1 Desulfobulbus propionicus | reverse complement strand
ATTTAATAAAATAAGCTAATAATCTAATTTTATCATATCAAAAATTAAAAAAGAAGTTTTTTTTGATTTGCAGATGCTCGCGCCAGTCTGGGTGTTTGGTGCGTCTGAATAGGGCAAAGTGTAAAAGACAGAATTAAATCTGACAATCCTGTTTCTGGAAAAACCCTTAAAACAGTCTCATTTTAATTAAAAATCACAGACAAAATCAAAAAACCTATTTCAAAACCCTACTTCCTTCCAAACCACCCGCTTAACTTAACCTGCAGCATTTCCATATACACATAAAAAACAGGTGTGACATACAAAGTAAGAAACTGTGAGAAAATTAATCCGCCAACAACCGCAAGACCAAGGGGTTGTCTTGCCTCAGAGCCTGCCCCTGTTCCAAAAGCAAGGGGTATTGTGCCCATAAGCGCAGCCATTGTTGTCATCATAATTGGTCTGAAACGGATTAAACATGCCTCATAAATGGCATCAACAGAGGTTTTTCCGTGTTTTCTTGCATCAATTGCAAAATCCACCATCATTATTCCGTTTTTCTTCACAAGACCCACAAGCATGATAATGCCAATAAAGGCGTAAACATTTAGCTCAATCTTAAAATAAATAAGCGTTACAAGCGCGCCAAATCCAGCGAAAGGCAACGCAGACAAAATAGTTATGGGATGAATAAAACTTTCATACAGTATGCCAAGCACTATATAAATGACAAGTATTGAAAAAATAAGGAGCATTCCAAGGTTTTTGGATGCGGTCTGAAATTCCTGAGCTGTTCCCTGAAATGTAGTGGTCACAGTATCAGGGAGGGTTTCCATTGATAATTTTTTAATATCCGCAATTGCGTTTCCAAGGGGATAATCAGGTTTAAGGTTGTAAGAAAGAGTCACTGATATCTGCTGTCCTGTATGATTTACACTAAGGGGTCCAAGCCCGACTGAAATATTTGCAATTGTGTCAAGGGGGACAAGATTTCCTGATTTTGATGACACATAGAGTTTTGATACCGCTGTTGGCTCAAGCTGAAATTCAGGGGCAAGCTCCAAAATCACCTGATATGTGTTGCCTGGGGCATAGATTGTTGATATTTGTCTGGCTCCAAAGGCATAATAAAGGGTGTCTTCAATTTTTTCAGCGGATATGCCAAGAGATGACGCCTTGTCCCTGTCTATTTCTATATTGACCTGGGGGCTTTTTATCTCCAAATCAGATGAAATATCCTGAATTCCTGGCAAAGTCTTTATTTTTTCCTCAAGTTTTTGCGCTGATTTATATAATTCATCTGTGTCGTTTCCCTGAAGCGTCAGTTGATATAAACCTTTTCCTATTCTTCCGCCGATTTGGATTGGAGGAGGGTTTTGCAGAAATACCCTGATGCCTGGAACCTGGGCAAGCTGGGGTCTTAATCTTTCAATAATTTGACTAATAGATGACTTTCTCTCTGCTTTTGGCTTAAAAGTAATAAAAACTATGCCAGAATTGCTACTGCTTGCGGCTCTTCCGCCTTTTCTCTGTCCTGCGTTTGATATCATGCCAACCATATCAGGGTCTTTTTGTATTATTCTTGCGACCTCCATCTGGCGCTTTATCAGATTTTCAAAACCAACCCCTTCAATAGCCTGAGTAAAACCAAAAATACGGTTATTATCTTCGCTTGGAATAAAGCCTTTTGGGATTCTCTGAAAAAGCATTATTGTACCAACAAGAATTATCAAAGAAAAAAACATCACAGCCAATTTGTGATTAAGGGAAATTCTTAATCCCCATGCATAAAATTTAAGTAATAAATCAAATCCTTTTTCAGTAAAATTATAAAGACTATCGCCAAAGGTCTTTTTCTGCTTTGTTTTATGTGCCCTTAAAAAACGGCTTCCAAGCATTGGCGTAAGGGTTAAGGAGACAAAGCCTGAAATAAGAATGGCAATGCCAATTGTCACTGCGAATTCATGAAAAAGTCTTCCTATGATGCCGCCAAGAAAGAGAACAGGCAAAAAAACAGCCGCAAGGGAAAGGGTCATTGAAATAATGGTAAAGCCAACCTCTCTTGCCCCGTCAATGGCAGCTTCAAAGGGTTTTTTACCCATTTCAAGGTGTCTTACGATATTTTCAAGCATAACAATGGCATCATCAACAACAAAGCCAACTGAAAGGGTAAGAGCCATTAAAGATAGATTATCAAGGCTGTATCCAAAGACATGCATAAAGGCAAATGTGCCTATAATAGAAAGTGGCAAGGCAAGGCTCGGAATAACTGTCGCTGAAAGATTTCTTAAAAAGATAAAGATAACCATGACCACAAGGCAGAGGGTGAGAAGTAGTGTGAACTGCACCTCTTCAATGGATGCCTTTATTGATTGAGCTCTGTCATAAAGAAGATTAAAGGAAACAGAGGCAGGCAGTTGTTTTTCAAGCTCAAAAAGCAAATCCCTTGATGCTTTTGATACTGCGACGGTGTTTGTTCCTGGCTGACGCTGAATTGCAAGGACAATAGACCTGCTCTCATCTGTTTTTGTGAGATATGAAGCCGCATTCTTATCGCTTTCTGTGCTGTCTATAATATTTGCAACATCAATAAGACGCACAGGACTTCCATTTCTGTATGCCACAATTATAGGTTTATAAGCCTCGGCGTTTCTTAGCTGTCCATTTGCCTGAATTGTCCATGCAGTATATTTGCCGTATAAAGTTCCAGTTGGAAGATTTACATTTGCCTCTCTTATTGCCTGGGCAACCTCATCAAGCCCGATTTTTTTATTGGCAAGGGTATTTGGGTCAAGCTGAACCCTGACCGCATATTTTTGTGAGCCATATATAAGCACCTGCGCAACGCCTGAGACCATTGAAAGCCTCTGGGCTATCATTGTTTCTCCGTATTCATTTAAGTTATAAAGAGGAAGTGACGGAGAAGTTAAAGCGACATATAATATTGGCTGGTCAGCGGGATTTACCTTTGTAAAGGCTGGGGGATTAGGCATATCCTTTGGCAGTCCGCCCTGAGCAACGGATATTGCAGCCTGAACATCAAGGGCAGCGGCGTCAATATCCTTTTCAAGGTTAAAAACAAGGGTTATGGAAGTTCTTCCATACTGACTCTGGGATGTCATTGAGTCAATTCCCGCAATGGTTGAAAACTGTTTTTCAAGGGGTGTGGCGACTGCGGATGCCATTGTTTCAGGGGTTGCGCCAGGTAGTTCAGCGGTTACAACAAGGCTTGGAAAATCCACATTGGGAAGGTCGCTGACTGGCAAAAGCCTGTATGCGGCGATGCCAAAAAGCATTATGGTGAGCATGACCAGTGTGGTCATCACTGGACGGTGTATAAAGAGACCAGAGATTCCTTTCATTATATTAAATCCAATTAATCCGCGATTATTCTTTTATTATGACTTTGGCGTCTGGAAATAAACGAAGGTGACCATCTGTGACTATTTTTTCCCCTTCTTTAAGACCGTCAAGAACAACAGTCTCGCCGTTTGCGCCCTGTCCGCTCTTTACCTGACGAACTTCAGCTTTATTGTCTGGATTTATAACAAATACAAACTCGCCTTTTTGCCCCATTTGTATGGCTTCTGAGGGAACCACAACTGATTCTTTTTCAGAAAGAAACATCTTTACCTTCACATATTGACCTGCCCAGAGAGATTTGTCTTCATTGGGAAATTCACCTTTAAGAATTATTGTCCCTGTCTTTGAATCCACCTGATTATCAATAAACACAAGCGCACCTTCTGAAATTATATCAGAAAACTCAGGGGGGTATGCGTTTATTTTAATTTTGCTATCTTTCATGACAGACTGGATATGGGGCAAATATTTTTCAGGCACAGAAAAAGTAATATATACAGGAGAAATTTTATTTATCACCACCAAAGGAGTTGAGGTGTTTGCGTTTATCATGTTGCCTTTCTGGATTAAGATGCTTCCTGCTCTGCCGTCAACAGGGGAATAGATTTTGCAATATGAGAGGTCTGTTTTCACACTCTGAATCGCTGCCTCATCAGCATTTATAACCTGTTTTATGGCGTCAAAATCTGTTTTAATCCTGTCATACTGCTCTTTTGTAACGTAATCCTTTTGAACAAGGGAATGATAGCGTTTTTCATCCTTTATTAAATTTTCCTGCCTCACTTTATCCCTCAAAAGATTTGACTGGGCTGCGTCAAGAAGCGCCTTTAATGGTTTTTCATCAATGGAAAAGAGGAGGTCTCCTTTTTTAACAAAATCGCCGTCTTTGAAATGCACATCAAGGAGTTCACCTGTAACCCTTGACCTTATTTCAACGGTTAAATGAGGAGTGACAGTTCCAGTTTCCTTAATATAAACAGGCACAAGTTTTTTCTGTGAAATAGCTGCCTTTACTGGAACTTTCATCTTCATCATCTCAGCCTTTTTGTCAGGGGTCTTTGTTTCATTTTTTTTTTGACATGAAATCAACGAAAAAGAAAAAACAAAAACAAAAACAACTATAAAAATCCTTTGATTATTCATAAATCTGTCTAAACCTTAATCCTTAAAAATATCCTTTCCTGGCTCCCATAACATGCCTGCCGCAAACGACATCCTTGAAAGAGAGATATACCACTGGGTTTTTGCCTCAACCACTAAAGCCCTCGCTGATTCAAGACTTTTCTGCGCTGCGAGAAGCTCAAGGATATCCCCGACCCCTTCCTGATATCTTCCGTGAGCCACTTCATATGATTTTTCAGCGCTCATTAAAAGGTCATGGGTTGTGTGTATTTTTTGAGAGGCAGTGTTAAGGTCATTATAACCTGACCATACCTCAAGTATTATCTGCTGTTCAAGCCTTTTTAGTCGGTCTGTTTCGAGCTTTTCTTCTTCTTTTGCCTTTTTTATATCATAAAGCCTTGAAAAACCCTTAAAAACAGGGATATCCACCCTTATAATTGCGCTGTATTCTTCATTTGAGCGGGAAAGACCTTCATCATATCTTTTGCCAAGAGAGCTGTCAAAATAAACTGAGGGATATTTTTTTGCCTCATAATTCCTTAGATTTGCCCTGGATTTTTCATAAAGAGACTGCTGAGCCTTTATTTCAGGTCTTTTTTCCATGGCGGATTTTATAAAGACATCAATGGAATTATTTATTATCTCCATTGAGGGAGGAGGAGTGATGTCCTCCACTTCATATTGAGTGTTTGCGGGAATTCCAATGGCAGTGGCAAGCGCCCCCTTAATCGTGAGGATTTTGCCCCGTGTATCCTGTAGCACAAGCATTGTCTGGGAAAAGGAAGTCTTTGCCTGCAAAACATCTGAAATGGTGGCGACCCCTTCCTTATGCCTCTCATTTGCGGCTTCAAGGTTTTTCTGCGCGTCAGCAAGGCTTGCAAGGTTTGCCTTTTCAACGGCGATTAAGTGGATGTATTGGAGATATGTCTCAACAACCTGCAAAACCACCTTTTGAATCATTGCATTATGGTTAAATCCTGCGGCAAAAACACTGTATTTTGCCTGTTCTATCTGGCTTTGCCTTTCGCCAAAGTCAAACAAAAGCCATTTCAGGGATATTTCGGGACCAAAGGACTTTTCTGTTATTGCGCCTGAATCGCCTGTTTTTTTTCTTGAATGGGAATAGTCGGTTGTGATGTCAATCTGGGGATAATACCACCCCTTTTCGCTTCCAAGCTGCGCCTGTGAAGCCCTGATATTATGCCAGGCAAGGCTTGTTTCGGGATTATTTTTAAGCGCTATATCAATAAGCTCGGATGCCCCCCATTTTTTTGAGGCATCAGGGATTTCAGGGGTATTTGTGTCTTTTAAGATGATTTTTGAATTAGTGAGGCTTAAATCAGCGGGCTGCTTCCATGAAACAGAGGGATTTGCAGCCATATCGTCAATTTTGATAAAATTATCCATTGAACAGGATGATAGCAACAATAGAGATGATAAAAAAACTAAAAATTTTTTTTTATTAAACCTGGCTTCAGCGTAAAAAAATCGCAAATATTTTTTCCGTGGCATTTTTTTCATTGTTTGTTAATACTTATAATAATTTTCAGGGATTATATTTCTTCTTGCCGTTTGATGTGATGCAATATTTCCCCCCTTTTTTCCCAGCGCATATTGCGCCTGAATCACAGGCACAATTATCAGGATTAGAGTTGGCATTAGAAGCATCGCTTAAGGAATATGATTTATCATTGCCAGATGTTCTGTCACTATCTGATTTTGATTTATTTTCCTGCATATCTTTCTGCTCAAACTTTTGGACATTTATTTCTTTCATTTCAATCTTATTTCCGCAGGGAGAATTAGAAAAAAAGATTTTTCCCTCAGGGGTCTTGCATTCATGGATTTCAGCAAGACTATAAGATGCTGACAAAAACAGGAACAATAAATAAATTATTGCTATAAAATTTTTCATGTTTTTATTTTATATGTTTATTTATATAATAAAAGATGGAATAATTATTTTCATAATTTTTTCACAATTAAAACTGACCAAAATATTTTTTGTCTTTTTAACATAACATATTTTTACTAAATAACATCAAATAACAAAAGGAACGCCCTTTATGCCAGAAAATCTGATTTATTTCTCAATTGCTTTATTAATTATTAATCTTGTCCTTATCATCATAATTTTAAGGCAAAGCCCAAAGGATAAATTCATTCAATTAGAAGCAAACCTTAATAATTTCAATGACAATATAAAACGAACAGAGGATAAGATTTCCAGTGAAATTTCCAGAAACAGGGAGGAAATAAACAATCAGGTATTTAATCTTATCTCTGTGAATGAAAATAAGCTTTCGGGTCTTAATTCCACCATTGAACAGAAACTTACACATTTTCAGGAGCAGATTAACAATGAGGCAAGGGAAAACAGGAATGAGCTGAAAAACAGTCTTTTGCAATTTGAAAAGGCATTTTCCGAAGAAATCAGGAAGTTTAATGAATTTCAAAAGGAAAGACTTGACGGCATTTCCGCAAACATATTGGAACTTATGCAAAAAACAGAACTAAACCTCAGGCAAAACAGCAAAACCCTTGATGAAAAATTTACCCTGTTACAGGATCAAATTAAAGATGATGCGCAAAAAAATAGAGATGAAATCTCTAAATCAATAAAATCCTTTGAAAACACATTAAATCAGGAAATTATTAAACTTAATGAATTTCTAGGCACAAATTTCAATGTTTTCACTGAAAATCAAAAGCAATTAACTCAAAAAACAGAAACCAACCTTGAAAACATGCGTAAAACAATTGAAAACAGGCTTGAAAATATCCAAAGGGATAATTCCGAAAAACTTGAACAAATGAGAAAAACCGTTGATGAAAAGCTCCACGATACCCTTGAAAAAAGATTAAGCGAATCTTTTAAGGTGGTAAGCGACCGTCTTGAAATGGTGCATAAGGGACTTGGAGAGATGCAGGGTCTTGCCTCTGGGGTAAATGATTTAAAACGAGTCCTTGGCAATGTAAAAACACGGGGAATCCTTGGAGAAATAATGCTTGAAGCCTTACTAAAAGAAATATTAACCCCTGAGCAGTATGAAATGAACATTGCGACAAAAAAAGACAGCTCCGAGCGGGTGGAATTTGCGATTAAGCTTCCAGCGGGTCAGGGGGTATATCTTCCAATTGACGCAAAATTTCCCAAAGAAAGTTATGAAAAAATACTAACCGCCTTTGAGGAAGGGGATTCAGAGGGAATAAAAAAAGGAAGAACGGAATTAATGGCAAAAATCAGGGATTATGCAAGGGATATTAATACAAAATACATAGACCCTCCAAATACCACTGAATTTGCTGTAATGTTTCTGCCCATTGAGGGGCTTTATGCAGAGGTTGTCCAATACCCGGGGCTTTTACAGGAGCTTCAGAACAGGTTTAAGATAATAATCACAGGACCAACCACCCTTGCGGCAATGCTTAACAGCCTTCAGGTAGGATTTAAGACCATAACAATAGAAAAACGTTCAAAGGAAATATGGAATCTTCTTCAGGCAGTGAAGACTGAATTTGACAAGTTTGGAAATGTCCTTGAAAAGGCGCAGAAAAAAATTCAGGAGGCTGACAGGGAAATAGACACCCTTGTTGGAACACGCACAAAACAAATCAAGTCAAAACTAAAAAATGTTGAGTCGCTGCCCCAGGCTGAAGCTCAGAAAATGCTTGATTTTGATGAAAATAGCGAGGAAACAGGATAATATTAACGTTAAATCCAACAAAACCAAAGGGTTAAGCAGACTCAACCCATATCATCAAAGTTCATTTTTATTTTGCAGGAGTTTTAATATTCGGAAAGATGCCCCAATAATGGAATGTTTTGATAAACTTACAATTTAAGCGTGTCTTTTATATTTTTTTCTGTCTGTCACATTTAAATCATAAAAAAACCATTATATTGTCAATAAAAATTGTGTGAAATGCTTTAATAACTAATG
>DYOW01000087.1:5447-8421 GCA_020720325.1 Desulfobulbus propionicus | reverse complement strand
TTTATCTTGGCGCTATTGCTGAAATATCCCCGACTTTTAAAAATTCCCTTGAAATCTCCCACAAAATGGATAAACGATTATTTTTTATATCCTTATCATCAACCATTACCATTACAGTATCAAAAAAGCTGTCAATATCAGGCTTCAGGGAAATAAGAAGTTCCAGAGACTTTATATAATCGTTTTTCTCAAAATTGACATTTACATCATTTCTTATTTCGCTAAATCTGCTATATAAAGTTTTCTCAGCATCCTCAATAAGTCTTGCTGAATCAACATTGCCGCCATTAAAGTCTTTAAGGATATTCATTACCCTCTTAAAGGCAATGCTCAAATCCTTAAATTCCTGTCTTTCCCTGAAATATGAGATTGTCTCAATTTTCTTAAGGCATGAGACCGGATTGTCAATATCAACCCTTAAAACAGCGTCAACACAATCAATCTTAAAGCCTCTTCCTGTAAATTCACCTTCAAGGCGTTTTTTTATGAAGTTATAGATGTCATCAAAGACCTTCTGGCTTGTGTCAAGTTGATTCTGGTCTTTAAAGTTATCAATAGCCCTCTGAATTAAACCGTTAAGAGATATGGTTAATTCCTTTTGAAGGATAATATTTAATATGCCAAGGGTGGCGCGCCTTAGACCAAAAGGATCCTGAGCGCCGGTTGGGGGCTGACCTGCAACAAATATGCCGGTTATGGTGTCAATTTTATCAGAAATTGAAAGTATGGCTCCGGGTATGGTTTCAGGCAACTCACCGCCGGAATGTGTGGGCATGTAGTGTTCTTTTATTGCAAGGGAAACATAGTGGTCTTCACCTGAGAGTTTAGAATATTCCATGCCCATTATTCCCTGAAGGGTTGGAAATTCTCCCACCATCTGGGTTAATAAATCAGCCTTGCATAACCATGCGGCCCGCTGCACCTTTTCGATGAGATTTTTATCAATATTTTCTGCAAGATAGCCTGAAATATCAATGATTCTGTTAGTTTTATCAAGAATTGTCCCAAGTTTCTGGTGATACACAACGCCTTTAAGTTTTGGCACAAGGTGAGATAAATCTGTTTTTCTGTCAGCGTCATAAAAAAATGCCGCATCTGACAGTCTTGCCCTTAAAACCCTTTCAAGTCCAGCCTTTACCTGGGTCTTATCAGGGGATATGGTGTTTAAGACCGCTATAAAATGTGGCAGTAATTTGCCGTTTGCATCCCTTGCCGCAAAAAATTTCTGATGCTCCTTCATGGAGGTTATAAGGACATCTTCCGGTATGCGTAAAAAATCCTTTTCAAAATCACCAAGAAGCGCGGAAGGATATTCAGCAAGAAATGTATTCAGGTTAATAAGGTCTTCGTCAAGGATAGGCCTGCCGTTTACCTTTTTTGCCTCTTCATTTGCGCCGTTTATTATAATATTTTTTCTTTCTTCAATATCAACAATGACATTTAGATCCCTTAAACTATGGGTATAATGATCAAAATCAGGCGCAATCGCACAAAATTTGGGATTTGAAAGCCTGTGGCCAAAGGTAATTTTATCTGATTTTATCCCTGCAATTTCAAAAGGAATAATATCTCCGTCAAATATTGCAAGCAACCATCTTACTGGTCTTGGAAACCTGAACTGTGACTCTTCCCATCTCATGTTTTTTGGAAAAGGGATGAGTTTTATGAGTTTTGGCAATAACTCTGAAAGTATGTCAATGGTCAGTCGGCCTTTTAAATGTTTGGTTGCGCTAAGGTACTGACCTTTTTCAGTTTCTTTAATTAATATGTCTTCTCTGGATAGTTCCTGATTTTTTAAAAAGCCTTCGCCTGCCTTTGTGAGGGCTCCGTCAGAATTTAATGCTATTTTTGCAGGAGGCCCCATTAGCTCAATGGTTCTGTCAATCTGTTTTTCAGGGAGGTTTTCCGCAAAAATCATAAGTCTTCTTGGTGTTCCGGCTGTTTTTACAAGCTCATATGAAAGCATTGCCTCTGCCATTAATTCCTTAAAAATTTTTTCCATTTCAGAAAGGGCATTTGTAATGACATTTGCAGGAAGTTCTTCTATGCCTATTTCAAATATAAAATTTTTAGACATCTTTTACTCCTGCATATATATGGGCAGCCTTTCTTGCAAGTTTTCTCACCCTTGTTATGTATGCAGTCCTTTCAGTGACGCTTAAAGCCCCTCTTGCATCAAGAAGATTAAAGACATGGGAGCATTTAAGGCACATTTCATAGCCCGGACGCACAAGCTCTTTTTCTATTAAGGCTATTGATTCAGTTTCGTATATGGTAAATAATTCAAAAAGGCTCTTTGTGTTTGCATGATGGAAATTAAAATAGGAAAATTCCACCTCATCCCTGTGGTGAACCTCGCCATAAAGCACATTATCGTTCCATTTCAGGTCATAAACATTATTAATATCCTGAAGATACATTGCAATCCTTTCAAGACCGTAAGTTATTTCAACGGTTATGGGATTTACGTCAATTCCGCCCACCTGCTGAAAGTAAGTAAACTGTGTGATTTCCATGCCGTTAAGCCAGATCTCCCAGCCAAGGCCCCATGCGCCAAGGGTGGGTGATTCCCAGTCATCTTCAACAAAACGGATGTCATGTTCATTTAAGTTAAGTCCAAAAGATTGAAGACTTTCAAGATACATGTCCTGAATATTGTCGGGAGAGGGTTTAATTACAACCTGATATTGGTAATATCTCTGAAGCCTGTTTGGGTTATCGCCGTATCTGCCGTCAGTGGGTCTTCTTGAAGGCTGAACGTATGATGCCGCCCAGGGGTTTGGACCTAATGAGCGCAAGAAAGTGGCGGGATGGAATGTGCCTGCGCCAACCTCAATGTCATAAGGTTGCAGCACAAGACAGCCTTTTGATCCCCAGAATTGATTTAAGCCTGCTATTAAATTTTGAAATGTCATAAATAAGAAAAAATAGCAGAATTTTTTGAAATTTCAAGGGGGATAGGGTATATTATTAT
>DYOW01000087.1:0-5347 GCA_020720325.1 Desulfobulbus propionicus | reverse complement strand
AGTTGGGTATAAAAATTGATATTGTGCCTGTGGATGTTATAAGAAGTGAAATAAAGGATGAGATATTAAAAGAGACTTTTTATATATGAGAATTTAAATTTTTATATTTTGCAAAAGCTCAAAAATTGATTTATATTGTTTTTTTATTTTAATAAGTTATAAAAAAGTTAATAAAAAAGGTAGAAAAATGACAGAATTTATAAAAGTACCCTGTTTAATCACAGGACAGCTCGTTGAAGAAACTGATGTTGAAGCAATAATGCAGAAATTTTTGAGATTTCTCCTATTTGAAAAAAATTTTTTACCATCTGATTTCAAAAAAAATGTTAAGGTTGATTTTGAGGTGGATGGCAAACATTGTCAGTCAAATATTGATTTATTAATTAACATTGACGGCAGAAGTCTGGTGGCAATAAGATTTTCCATAGGCTCAATTGTCACAAGGGAAACCGGAGCAATATCCACAGCAAGGCTTGTTGAAAAAGACTATATCGTTCCCTTTGCCATACAGTGCAATTTATTTGACGCCGCATTTCTTGATTGCATCAATAAAAAATCCGCAATATATGAATGGAGAAATATCCCGGACAAAGCAACCCTTTTAGGCATGATCACAGAGTGGCCGCCCATGGCGATGCCTGAAAATAGAAAAGCTCTTGAGATGCAAAGGCTTTTTGCATATGATTCAGGTGGATGCAAGGGCGCTTCAATATTTGGCGAAGACTGGCAAGGCTGCGACCACCACCACGATTAAAGCCTGATTTGCCTTGCTTGAAATACAATTATAATTTTTTTCGTGAAAGTTATTTGCTGCCGGCAAGCTCCGGGGTTCTTTTGACCCTTTGCTTTCCTCCGTTTAATATATGGCCCTTTGTTTTTGTTTTTTTAATTCCCCTTTTAATTTCAATATATTATGCTGGCAATAAAGAGGAGTTTTGTTCGTTCAGAGATAAAAAAAATTTTTGTTTATCAAAGAGCGCCCTTCTTAAAGGTTTTGTTGCGGGTTTTGCATTTTTTTTTCTTTTGATGTGGTGGGTTGCCCCTACAATTTCTCAGTACGGCAACCTGCCAATATATCTCAGCTATCCTGTTGTTATGATTCTGACAGGCTATCTGGCTGTTTTCTTTGCCATCTGGGCAGGATTTGCTGATTTTCTCTTAAATCACAATAATTACAAAAAAAATATATATAAAATTCTCTTTCTTTCTGCGTTGTGGGTCTTGCTTGAATGGATAAGAGGTCATTTTTTATCCGGCCTTCCCTGGGGTATAATCGCCTATTCCCTTGATAAATTTCCGCCTTTCATTCAAACAGCGGAAATATGGAGTGTGTATGGAATTTCATTTTTTATAATTGCCTTTAATCTTTTGATATTTTTTATTATCTTTGACTTAAATCTTTCAAAAAAGAAAAAAATATCTTATTTTGCCATTATTTTGTTATTTTGGGTGGGGTTATATTTTTATGGCGCTTATTCAGTTAATAAATATTCAGCTTTATTTGATAAAAACAGGACAATTTATGCAGGGGCAGTTCAGGGCGCAATCCCTCAGGATGTGAAATGGGACAGGGAATTTCAATGGCATACACTGGATGTTTACGCAAAATTAAGCAAAAATATCAGGGATAATCTGCCGGAAGAAAAAATTTTTCTTGTTTATCCTGAAACCGCCATGCCGTTTTATCTCCAGGAGCCAACCATGCTAAGGCAGGGCATTGAATCCATCCCTGGGGCATTAAATCTTTATCTTTTAACAGGAAGCCCATATTATGAACTTGATTCAAACAAGAAGAAAAATGACAGAAACAGCGCCTTTCTCTTTAAGCCAGACAGGACAGTTGCGGGAAGACATGATAAATATCATCTTGTTCCCTTTGCCGAATATATTCCATTTGGCTCATTATTAACATGGACAAGGAAATTCCTGCCAACAGCCGGCGATTTTATATCAGGGGATGGGGTAAAACCAATTACGGCAGATGAATTAAAGGCTGGGGTTCTTATATGTTTTGAAAGTATATTTCCGGAAATATCCGGCGAGCTGGCGGCAAAAGGGGCAAATATTATTACTATAATAACCAATGACGCATGGTTTGGAAAGACCGGAGCGCCTTATCAGCATGAGCAGTTTGCGGTTTTCAGGGCAATTGAGACAAGAAAATGGGTGATAAGGTCTGCTAATACCGGCATAAGCTCAATAATCACTCCATTTGGGGCAAGAACAGGTCAAACTGAACTCTTTAAACAAGATGTTGTGATTGCCAAGATATGCTTAATGGAAAATAAAACAATCTGGGCTAAATATGGGGACTGGATTCCATTGATTTTTTGTGTTATAATATTTATTTTTTCCATTATTGATTTTAAAAGGAGGTCACCATGAAAGCTGAAATAGCCTCTCAGGTTTTAATAATACAGTCTCTTCAGGAAGAATTTTTAGATATTCAAAACAGATTAACCGCCTTGAGGAGGTATCTTTGATGAGGATAAAATCCTTAAAAGGCTTGAAGAAATTGAAACCTTCATGCTTAAGCCTGATTTTTGGGATGAGCCTGCCTCAAAAGAAATCCTGAAAGAAAGAGCAGGTCTTACTGACCAGAAGGAGCTTTTGCACAGATTAACAGAAAAAATAGAGGAAATTACCCTTTATTTTCAGTTTTATGAAGAAGAGCATGATAATAATCTTATTGAAGACATAAAAAGCGCCATCTCAGATACCAGGCTGGAATTAAAAACAGCGGAGCTTGCAAGGCTTTTGTCAGAGCAATATGATAAAAACAATGCAATCATGACAATTCATGCGGGCGCCGGCGGCACAGAGGCTCAGGACTGGGCTGATATGTTGTTCAGGATGTATATGAGGTGGTGCGAAAGAAGAAATTTCAAGGCTGAAATAATGGACTACATGTCCGGCGATGAGGCTGGCATAAAAAGCGTCACATTTCTTATAACAGGCATTTATGCCTACGGCTATCTTAAATCAGAGACAGGCGTTCACAGGCTTGTGAGGATTTCTCCTTTTGATGCATCAGGCAGAAGACATACCTCGTTTGCGTCAGTTCTTGTCTCACCTGAGCTTGACGAAAGCATTGAAATCTCAGCGGATGAAAAGGACATAAGGGTTGACACTTACAGGGCAAGCGGCGCGGGCGGTCAGCATGTTAACAAGACAAGCTCTGCGGTAAGAATGACACATATGCCCACAGGAATTGTGGTGCAGTGCCAGAATGAACGCTCCCAGCATATGAACAGGGCTTATTGCATGAAGATGCTCCTTGCAAAGCTCTATGAGAAAGAAAGACAAAAAAAGGACGAGGAAAAAACAAAGATTTCCGGAGAAAAAAAGGATATTGGCTGGGGCAACCAGATAAGGTCATATACCCTTCAGCCCTACAGATTAATTAAAGACCACAGGACAAACGTGGAAATTGGAAATGTGAATGCAGTTCTTGATGGTGATATTGACCCTTTTATTGAGGCATACTTAAGTCAGAAGGCAATGGAGGGGTAGGAATAAATTTATTCGATATAGCGTATTTCTCCGTAATTTATCTTTAATTCCCCTTTTTGCTCATCAAAAATAATTAAAGCGCCGTCTTCATCAATATCCTGGACAATAGCGTTTGTAATTTCGGGATTAACTTCTGCGTCAAGACCAAAATGAATTTTTTTGCCAATTGAGTCAGTAAAAAGCCTCCAGTTTTTTATAATCGGGTTTTCTGTTTCCACATCAAGGCATTCATAAAGCCAGTTGTGAAGCATGGCTATATTAAACCCGATTCTGGAAAAAATATGTGCGGCAAGAAACATTTCCGGGAATATTTGTGAAGTTTCTTTTGATATTGAAGATGCATAAGGGAGATATTCGGGAAATTCAGAGATATTCACATTTAATCCCATTCCCAGCAAAATATATGGCTGGTTGTGAATTGGAGAGGTAAACCCCTCTGTTAAAACTCCGCAAATTTTTTTGCTATTTAATAAGATGTCATTTATCCATCTTATCTTTACATCCAAACCCCATTCCCTCAATACCTCTGCAATGGAAAGCCCTGTGAGAAGGCTGTATAATCCCCAGTTTTCACGGTCAAGTTGGGGATAAATAACTATGCAGGCATAAATACCTCCTTTGGGCGACCACCATTTTCTTTTTAATCTCCCTTTTGCCTCTATAAGTTCTTCTGCAAAAAAAATCGCGCCTGATGCCATGTCTTTGCCTGATTCTTCAAATTCTATAATATTTGTGCGGGCTATCTCCATAAGCCTTGAAGCTCTATTAAAATAATATATGGATTTTGCAAATCCCGCCGCTCTTTTAAGTATTATTTTTTTGACATCTTTAAGACCATTATTAAGCTCAAAATCCCTGATATTAAAATGTTTTATTAATTTTATTAATTTTTCTGCCTTTTCAACCTGATTGAACTCAATATTTTTCATAATGTTGATATTAATTTATTTTGCTTTATTTTAATATATGATAAATCTTGATTGTTAATTTTTCCTGATTTTATTTTTTTTACACTAAGGAGGGAACATGAGACAGCCTGCGGTTGCAAACCAATTTTATTCCGGAAATCCCAAGGTATTAAAAGAACACCTTAAACAATTTATCCCTTTTGTCCATGAAAAGAAACAGGTCATATCAATAATTGTCCCCCATGCAGGTTATATGTATTCAGGGGCTGTGGCAGGTGAGGTATATTCAAGGGTAGTTATACCGGAAGATGTGATAATCCTTGGGGTTAATCATACAGGCATGGGACTTAATCCTTCAATTTATCAAAACGGTGACTGGATAATGCCAATGGGGAATGTTGCGATTAATAATGAACTTGCGGCAGCAATACTAAAAGAGACAAATTTGGTATATCCCGATACACAGGCTCATTTATACGAACACTCCCTTGAGGTTCAGGCGCCGTTTTTGCAATATCTACAGGAAAATCTCAAAATTGTGCCGATAAACATGAGTTATCTCTCATATCAGACATGTCAGGATATAGGATCTGCAATTGCGAGGGCAATAAAATCATATAATAAGCCTGTTTTAATTGTTTCAAGCACTGACATGAACCATTTTCTATCACAGGAACAGACCAAAAAACTTGATTCCCTTGCCATTGATAACATGATAAATCTTGACCCTGAGGGTTTATATAAGACTGTATTAAAAAATAAAATAAGCATGTGCGGAGTAATCAATACTGCTATCACTCTTATTGCATCCATTAATCTTGGGGCAAAACAATGTGAGCTTGTTAGATATAATACATCCGGGGATGTTAGCGGGGATTATTTCAGGGTTGTGGGGTATGCGGGGTTGATTGTGGATTAATAATGGA
>DYOW01000180.1 GCA_020720325.1 Desulfobulbus propionicus | reverse complement strand
TTGGGTTATAAATTTTTGGGGGGATGGTCTGGAATATCAACAAAAAGAACTTATTTAAAAGGATTTATTATTTTTATTCCCTCACACAACTATACCCCTCCCCATTGTCAAGACAAAAAATAGCGTTGTATTTGGTGGATAATCTGCCAAGTTTCTCCGTTGTTATTTTTATTATTTTGGTTAAAAAATTTAACATTTTCCTGAGCCAGAGCAGGAATATCTTTTTCCCTCGCCGTCACTTTCACCTTCAGATTTAACACAGATTTTTTTATGAAGTCAGGACTGGCAAAGCCACCTGAAGGGCTTGGTCTTGACGAATAAAAATCTGTGTTACTTGTATTTTTCATGCTATTTCTATGATTTTTATTGAAAACAAAGGGTTGATTTATTAAAATATATTTCATGAGGTGTGCGATAACCAAGAGACTTATGAAGCCTTTCCGTGTTATAAAGCTGAAAATATCTTGAAAGACCTTCTGTAACATCTCTGATACTCTCATAGTTGTGTAAATAGACCTCTTCGTATTTCACAGAACGCCACAGTCTTTCTATAAAAATATTGTCAAAAACCCTGCCTTTGCCGTCCATGCTTATTTTTATACCATTACTTTCAAGTTTGCCTGTAAATTCACAGCTTGTAAACTGCACACCCTGATCAGTGTTGAATATTTCCGGCTGTGAAACTGAAAATGCTGTTTCCAGAGCTTCAAGACAGAAAATTACGTCCAGTGTGTTGCTAAGTTTCCAGGAAAGCACATAACGGCTATACCAGTCCATTATCGCTATCAGATACATAAACCCCTGTGACATTCTGATATATGTAATATCTGCGCACCAGACCTGATCCGAATGTTCTATTGATAAATTTTTCAATAAATACGGATACTTTTTGTGTTCTGATGATGATATGCTAAGCTTTTTTTGGGGATAGATAGCATACAGACCCATTTTTCGCATAAGACGCCTTATCCTTTTGGGGTTTACATCAAAGCCATGATTTCGCAGGCATGCTGTCATCTTATCAATACCATAAAAAGGGGTTTTTGTATATTGTTCATCTATAAACCTCATTAACTGTAGATGTAGTGAAGTTTCACCCGCAGGCTGGTAATAATAGCCTGACGTGGAAATCCCTAATAATTCGCATTGTTTGCTTACAGGTATGTCTGTATAACCTGAATTTATCATTAACCGTTTCTCCTTAGCTGAAATGTTTGGGACTTTTTTTTAAGCCACTCAAGCTCTACCTTCAATTCCCCTATCTGACGGTATAGCTCTGCTTCAAGCTGGTCTCGATCCTTATCCCGATAAACACGTTTATCCTGAAAAATACCAGGCAGTTCTTCCAGTAACTTTTTTTTCCATTTTGTTATCTGATTAGGATGAACACCATATTCACTGGCAAGTTGTGCTATGGTTTTTTCTCCCTTTGCTGCTTCAAAGGATACTTTAGCCTTTAATGCCGCATCTCGTGGTTTTGTGCTTTTACTCATTTTTTATCTCCTTATTTGGAGCTCTTGCCAATAATTATACACCAAATTCAACTGTCCAGTTTTTGGGGAGTATTATA
>DYOW01000086.1 GCA_020720325.1 Desulfobulbus propionicus | reverse complement strand
ATGGTTGCTCTGGAGTTTTTTTTTCCTTTTCTTCCTCAAGTATTTTTCTATAGCAGTATAAGCATAAATCTGTAACCTTATCAATAAATTTGGGTAATTTAGAATCTTGTGCTAATCTAAACTCTGACTCAACTAAACCAAATATATCACAACCCCACAAAATAAGGACTAACAAAAGGACTGATATGACTCTACAAAAATATTTCATAAATAATCCTTAAAAATTAATAAATCCTAAGCCCGCCCCTTAAACACCCTGTCAAACCCTGACAAATCCTTTATTATCTCAACATTATTATATTTTTGTGTCTCTTTTGCAAGTAATTTAACCTTTTCACCCTGATTGCTTCCTATTTCTATCAATAATACCCCATTCTCATTTAAAAATTTCCATGCATTATCAATAATAACAGCTATTGCGTCCAGTCCTTCATTTTCTGCATAAAGGGCATTCTGAGGCTCAAAATCCAGTTCCTTCTGTAAAAAACCATGAAGATTTTCCTCAATATAAGGAGGATTTGAGATTATAAAATCAAATTTTAATCCTGGATTAAGCCCCTGAAACCAGTTGCAGTTTATAAAATTAATCCGCAAATCAACGCCGTGTTTTTTGGCATTTCGGGAGGCAATAAAAAGCGCTTCAATGGAAATATCAGTTGCGACACACCTTGCATCATGTATCATTTTTGAGATGGAAATAGGTAGAATTCCCGAACCCGTCCCAAGGTCTAAAACAAAAGGATTTTTTATGGCTTTTTCATGGATTATCCTTATAACTTCCTCCACGATTAATTCAGTCTCAGGTCTTGGTATTAATACGTGAGGCGCCACATCAAAAGACATACCAAAAAATTCCTTTTCGCCTGTAATATAGGCTAAAGGCTCATGATTTTGTCTTCTTTGCAAAAAACTTTCATAAAGACTAAATTTTTCATCTGGGATGTCATATTCAAGATGGACGAGCAGCCACTCACGGCTTTTGTTTAACGCATGGGAAAGAAGCAATTCTGACTCAAGCCTTGCATGTATCAAGGCCTCAAATCCCATCTTTAAGGCCTGCTTTATAGTCATTTATAAAAATTTATAAAAAAGTTATATGGTTATAAGAAAAAAACTATATTATTTTTAATGCGCTATGCTTTCGGCTGTCTTTGAAATAGCTTCAGCCTGAAAGTATGCCACAAGGGTATCTATTATTTCGTCTATGTCGCCATCCATTATAGATTCTAATCTATAAAGTGTTAATCCTATCCTGTGGTCAGTTAATCTTGACTGCGGGAAATTATAGGTTCTTATTTTACCGCTTCTGTCCCCTGTACCCACCATGCTTCTTCTTTCTTCAGTTATCTGCTCATCCTGTTCTCTTTTGCGCATGTCAAGGATTCGGGAGGAGATAACCTTCATTGCCCTTGAACGGTTTTTGAGCTGTGACCTTTCATCCTGACAATAAACAGCAATACCAGTTGGAAGATGGGTAATCCTAACTGCTGATTCAGTCTTGTTTACATGCTGTCCACCTGCGCCAGAAGCGCGGCAAACATCAATTTTTAATTCTTTTGGGTCAATGTAAACATCAACTTCCTCTGCCTCCGGAAGAACTGCCACCGTTACGGCAGAGGTGTGCACCCTTCCCTGTGTTTCGGTTTCAGGAACTCTTTGCACCCGGTGGATTCCGCGTTCATATTTAAGCCTGCTAAAGACCCTTTCACCTGAAATTAAAAGAATTATTTCTTTATAGCCGCCAATGCCAGTTGGACTTTCGGAAAGTATTTCCATTTTCCATCTTTTTCTTTCTGCATAACGGCTGTACATCCTGAAAAGCTCCCCTGCAAAAAGAGCGGCTTCTTCTCCGCCTGTTCCAGCCCTTATTTCAAGAAGAACGTTTTTTTCATCATTAGGGTCTTTTGGAAGCAAGAGAACTTTAATCTCTTTTTCAAGCTCTTCTTTTTTTTCTTGTAGATCGTCAAGTTCACCCCTTACAATATCCCTGATCTCAGGATCAGGATCATGAAAGAGTATTTTACTTTCTTCAATTTGTTTCAAAACCTCTTCATATTCCTTAAAAGCCTTAACAATAGGGGTAATACCAGAATGCTCTTTTGCTATTTCCTGAAAATTTTTTTGATCATTTAAAATTTCAGGGTCGGCAAGCCTTGTTTCAAGAAAATTATATTTTTCTACTATTTCCTGTAGTCTTTCAAGCATGTATTATTTACTTTTTCTGTTACCTATTTTTACATTGGCATATTTTTTGTTAAATTTTTCCACCCTACCGGTTGTGTCAATAAATTTCTGTTTTCCGGTAAAAAAAGGATGGCATGCAGAACAGATTTCAACGTGGATAATGTCCTTTGTTGAGCCTGTTTCAAACACGTTTCCGCATGCACATTTAACCTGTGCCCTGTGATAAGTTGGATGAATTTCTGGTTTCATTTTTTAAGTCTCCATTATAAAAATTTTTAAGTTTATAAAATTTTATAGAAAAAAACGTCTGAATTATAATATAATTATTTATTCATTGCAGACAAGAAACTTTTATTATTTGCTGTATTTTGAATTTTGTCAAGTAAAAATGCCATACAATCCACAGGATTTAACGGCGAAAGAAGCTTCCTTAATATCCATACCCGGGTCATTACATCTTTTGGGAGAAGCATTTCTTCCCTTCTTGTGCCGGAAAGATTAATATCAATTGCAGGAAATATCCTTTTATCCGAAAGTTTCCTGTCAAGATGTATCTCCATGTTTCCTGTTCCTTTAAATTCTTCGTAAATAACCTCATCCATTCTGCTT
The DNA here is from genome assembly GCA_020720325.1 of Desulfobulbus propionicus. Classification (GTDB taxonomy): domain Bacteria; phylum Desulfobacterota; class Dissulfuribacteria; order Dissulfuribacterales; family DYOW01; genus DYOW01. The sequence continues at coordinate 5,785 of DYOW01000086.1, read as the reverse complement.
CCTGTATCTATCAATGCTGTTGCAATAATGGTAAGGCTTCCGCCTTCTTCAATATTTCTTGCGGCTCCGAAAAATCTCTTTGGTCTCTGAAGGGCATTGGCATCCACACCGCCGGAAAGAATTTTTCCGCTTGGAGGAACAACGGTATTATAAGCCCTTGCAAGCCTTGTTATACTGTCAAGAAGAATCACCACATCTCTTTTGTGCTCCACAAGCCTTCTTGCCTTTTCAATAACCATTTCAGCAACCTGTATATGGCGGTTTGCCGGTTCATCAAATGTTGAGCTTACAACCTCTGCCTTAACAGATCTTTGCATATCAGTGACTTCCTCGGGTCTTTCATCAATTAGCAGCACAATGAGATATACTTCAGGATGATTTTTGGCAATACTGTTTGCAATATTTTGAAGGAGCATTGTTTTTCCTGTTTTTGGAGGCGCTACTATAAGTCCCCTCTGCCCCTTTCCTATTGGGGTCATCAGATCCATAATCCTTGCGGAATAATTTTCCTTAGTGGTCTCAAGATTAAATTTTTCTTCAGGATAAAGAGGGGTCAGGTTATCAAAGGTTATTTTTGTATATCCAAGATCAGGTGGTTCAAAATTTATTGATGCAACCCTTAAAAGGGCAAAATATCTTTCACCTTCTTTGGGCGGTCTTACAAGACCTGCGATGGTATCTCCTGTATTTAGATGAAAACGGCGTATCTGGGAAGGCGATACATAAATATCATCAGGACCTGCCATATAGTTATAGTCAGGACTTCTTAAAAATCCGAATCCGTCCTGCAAAACCTCAAGAACTCCCTCACTAAAAACTCCCCCGTTTTTTGATGTCTGAGCCTTTAATATTGCAAGGATAACATCCTGCTTTCTAAGACCGTTTACAAGATCAATACCCATTTCTTCCGAAAAATTATAAAGTTCAGCAACGTTTTTCTTTTTTAATTCCGAAAGATTTATTTCTTTTATGGAAGCGTCAATGTTATAACTATCTTCCTGGGTATAATCGATATAATCTCTTTTTCTTCTTGGCGCTGGCATAAGTTAACCTCTGAAATTTTAAAATAAGTTAGTGATTTTTATTTAAAAAGAAATAAAAACAAAATAGATAGGCTCTAATAATGTTATAGGGAAATACCTCTGATTTATAAAAAAATTATTGTATATTATTTGAAATGATTATTCGCGGGTAAAAAAATTCAAAATTAAATTGTAAAATTTATTAATAAACCAAAAAAATAATAAAGTCAAGAAAAAAATTAAAATATTTTATTATATGTAGTTTTCTTCTCCCAATTTAACGATATTATTTAATTAATAAGTTTTAAGTATAAAAATTTTACCTGAACTTAAACCGGATTATACATGTATATTTGAATAGATAACACAGGATTCTGGGTTTATTTTGATTATTTCATCCGCTGAAATATGGTTTTGCGCTATTGCGCCCGGGCCCTTCCATAATACATCAGAAGAATCCAGAATTTTATTAAGTTTATGTATATTTTTAGAAATCTTTATTTCCTGTGGCTCATTGCCAAAATTTAATATGCAAATCAGTCTGTTTTTTTCAAACCAGCGGGTTATGGTGATTATTTTTTGGGATTCATCCCCTGTTGCGCTAAAATTTTTTCTGTCATTTTTGCTTAATACGGGGTGGTTTTTTCTTATTTTAATGATTCTTTTGTGAAATTCCAGCATTTTTTCTGAATTTTCCTTGGTATCAAAATCCCATTTAAGGGCAGATTTCAAAAATGTTTCGTATAAATGGGGTTCTGGGGCTTCTCCTTCCAGGTGAAACCCTCTAAATTCGTTTTTTCTTCCCTCGCAGACATTTTTTATAAGATCAGGGTCTGTATGGCTTACAAAATACAAAAACGGCGAAGTTTCCCCATATTCTTCACCCATAAATAAAAGAGGTATATAAGGCGCCATCATAACGGATACAGCAACAACCTTCAGCATCTCATAAGTTATAAGGGTGGAAAGCCTATCTCCATTCATCCTGTTTCCAACCTGGTCATGATTCTGGGAAAATACTATAAACTGATCTCCGGTATTTTCCACTGTTTTGCTTCCAAAGCGTCTTTTTCTAAATGCTGAATAACATCCGTCATAAACAAATGCGCTCCTGTATGCCTTTACCAGATTAGATATATTTCCAAAATCCATGTAATAACAATTGTTCTCCCCGGTCACAAGCGCATGCAGCGCATGATGCAGATCATCGCACCAGACAGCGTCAAGACCATAACCGCCCTTTTCAAAACTTTCTATGTATTTAACATCATTAAGGTCAAATTCCGCAAACACATAATGTGTTTTTCCTGTCTTTTCATTAAGAATTTCAACATGATATCTGATATCCTTAAGTATATGAAATGCGCTGAAATCCTTTATTGCATGGACTGCATCAATTCTTAAGGCATCTATGTGAAAATCTCTAAGCCACATAAGGGCGGCTTCAATAAAATAACGCCTTGCTCCATCACAATATTCATCGTCATAGTTTATGGCGGTTCCCCAGGGTGTTTTATATTTATCAGTGAAATAAGGACCATACTTTGAAAGATAATTCCCTTCGGGGCCAAGATGATTGCAGACAAAATCAAGAATAACAGCAATGCCTTTTTTATGGCATTCATTAACAAGTATCTGGAGTCCTCTTGCCCCGCCGTATGAATTTTGAGCGGCAAAAGGGTAAACACCATCATATCCCCAGTTTCTTGAGCCTGGAAACTGGGCTACAGGCATTAATTCTATGGTATTGACGCCAAGCTCTTTTAAGTAATCCAATTTTTCGATTATTCCCTCAAAAGTCCCTTTTTCCGTAAAAGCTCCTGTATGCAGTTCATATATTATCATGGAAGATAAGGGAATATTTTGCCATTTTTTATCCTCCCACTTAAAATCACAAAGGTCAACAGCGTGTGACGGAGCGTGAACGCCGGAGGGCTGTGAGACAGACGCTGGATCAGGTCTTGACTCCTTATTGTCTATTATAAATTGGTATAGACTTCCTCTTTTAATAAAATCAGATGAAAGCCACCAATAACCATCGTCCTGCTTCTTTAAAGGAATTTTGATATTTTTAGGGGATAACACATCAATTTCAATACTTTTGGCAAAGGGCGCCCATAATAAAACCTCGCCGGCATTTTCCGTGAAACTAACCCCAAGTTTCTTTTTATTTATATCAAACTCATTTGACAAACCAGTTGTTTTATCTTTTAGTGATGAATGTCTGAAAAGAACCACTGACCTTCCCTCAACATAAATCTGGTCTCCAGAACTATAATAAAGCTCGTTTTCCTCAACAAACGTATCGCTGGTATCAAATATCTTATGCCAGGGATTTCCCCATTTTTTATCAGGCAGAAAAAAGGTCAAGGGTTCGTAGTGGGCATTAAAAATAATATAAAAATTATCGTCTGTAATCTTTTTTCCCTTCTGGTCTCTTGCATTGATTCCCTGACCATTAAGAAAAATTCCCAATGATTTGGCATAACTTTTATTCCAGTCATCCTCAAGCATTTCTTCGCCATCTGGCAAAAACCATGCGATGTCTGTGAGTCCCTTCCCCTTTATTGGCTTTCCCTGAAACCAGTTGGGGCTGCTGAAAACCGGATGTCTTTTCCTTAGCTTAATGAGTTTGCGTGTAAATTCACAGAGTTCTGTGTCCATATTCTCCCAGTCAAGCCAGGATATCTCATTATCCTGACAATATGCGTTATTATTGCCTCTCTGGGTTCTTCCACATTCATCGCCGGCAAGAAGCATTGGCACTCCCATTGAAAGAAAAAGTGTGGCAAGAAAATTTCTTTTCTGTCTGTTTCTTAAAATTAATATATCAGTGTCTTTGGTTGGTCCTTCTGCGCCGCAATTCCAGGATTTATTATGACTTTCCCCGTCTCTGTTGTCTTCATGATTTGCTTCATTATGTTTTTGATTATATGAAACCAGGTCTTCAAGGGTAAAACCATCGTGACATGTCACAAAATTTATACTGGCTGTGGGAAGACGCCTGCTGTCAGAATACAGGTCTGAGCTTCCGGTAAAACGAATGGCAAACTCGCCAAGGGTATTGTCATGGCTTTTCCAGTAGGTTCTGATACAATCCCTGTATTTTCCGTTCCACTCTGACCATCCGGTTGGAAATTTACCCACCTGATATCCTCCCTCTCCAAGGTCCCACGGCTCCGCAATGAGCTTTACCTGCGAAATAACAGGATCCTGATGGATAATATCAAAAAAAGCCCCAAGTTGATCAACCTCATGAAGCTCCCTTGCAAGGGCAGCCGCAAGATCAAAACGAAATCCATCAACATGCATCTCCTGAATCCAGTATCTGAGGCTGTCCATTATAATCCTTAAAACACTGGGGTTCATCATATTAAGGGTATTGCCTGTTCCGGTATAATCCATGTAAAACCTTTTGTTTTCAGCAACAAGCCTGTAATAAGACAAATTGTCAATGCCCCTGAAGGAAATTGTTGGTCCCATTTGATTTCCTTCAGCAGTATGATTAAACACAACATCAAGTATCACCTCAATGCCTGCCCGATGAAGAGCCTTTACCATATCCTTAAATTCCTTAACCTGCTCTCCGCAAATTCCCGAACTGGCATAGCACGAATCCGGGGCAAAAAATCCAATGCTGTTGTAACCCCAGTAATTTGTAAGTCTTTTATCCACAAGATGTCTGTCTGAAACAAAATGATGCGCAGGCATAAGCTCTACCGCTGTAATTCCAAGAGAGAGAAGATAATCTATCACTTCTGGCATTGCTATAGCAGCGTAAGTTCCCCTTATTTCCGGGGGTAGATTATTATTTAATTTTGTGAAACCCCTGACATGCATCTCATAAATAATGGTTTTATAATAAGGAATATTTGGAGAAACATCTCCCTCCCAGTCATAACATGTGTCAACCACCACACTTTTAGGCATATAAGCTGCGCTGTCTGCGTTGTTAAATGAAAGGTCCGCTTCTTTATGATTTAAGATATATCCGAAAAGTGCGTCACTCCAGTTGATTGGACCTGATATAGCCTTTGCATATAGGTCAAGAAGAAGTTTGTTCGGATTAAAGCGATGGCCTGCGGCAGGGTCAAAAGGCCCGTAAACCCTGTATCCGTAAAGCTGCCCTGGCTTTAATCCAACAATATAGGCATGCCAGATATGATGGGTTCGTTCTGTTAATTTAATCCTTGCGCTTTCTTTTTGCTCACCAACATTTCTGAAAAGACATAATTCAACTCCCGTTGCATTTTCAGAAAAAAGAGCAAAATTAACTCCCTTACCATCCCATTTTGCGCCCAGGGGATATGATTGTCCTGGCAATACTTCTAAATTTTCCATAATAAACCCACTTCTTTGATCTTTTATAGATTTAGAAACCAAATAGCAAAACCAGCCAACACTTATTCACACACGACATTTTAATTCAGTAAATTTAAATTTCAACAAGAAAGCAGATAACTAATAAGTTATGTATTTATTTTAAAAAAAATTTTAGCCTGAGGTCTAAGACAATAAAAAAAAATTATTAAAATTTGGTTGCATCATCAGCAACTATTTTGTCATCAAAAAATCTAAAAGTCTTATTAATAAAAATATCTTGAAGGGTAAGCTGCTGGTTGTTGATATTTACAATAACTCCGGGATAAGCTTTTCTTAAAACAGTAAGTTTGGGGTCAGGGGATGCGTCAATTGTCTTTTGCATTGTATTAATCTTTTCAAAAAGTTCTTCCATTCTTTCGGATAGATCTTTTTTAGCCTTC
>DYOW01000012.1 GCA_020720325.1 Desulfobulbus propionicus | reverse complement strand
AAAATTTCTTCCCTATTAAAAAAAAATAATTATACTTAGACAATGAAAACAAAAACCATTTATATATGCCAGTCATGCGGGCATAAATCACCCAAATGGATGGGACAGTGCCCGTCCTGCGGTCTGTGGCATACCCTTGCTGAAGAAATCTTTCAAAAAGAAGGCAAAAAAATCCCTGCAAATTCTGCTTCCTCTCCTGTGCCCCTAAATTCCATATTATTCCAGGGTGAAGAAAGATTTGAGATAGGCCTTAATGAGCTTGACCGTGTCCTTGGCGGCGGCATTGTCAAAGGAAGCGTCATACTCCTTGGCGGCGAGCCTGGCATAGGCAAATCAACGGTTCTTATGCAGGCTTTTATGTATCTTTCCCAAAAAGGTTTAAAAACTTTATATATTTCCGGCGAAGAATCAGTAAATCAGATAAAAATGAGGGCGCAAAGACTTGGCTCCCCGCCAAACTCCCTTTATGTATCGAATGAAGTGAATTTTGAAAATATTCGCGATATTACAGTTCAATTTAAGCCTGATATTATAGGAATTGACTCTATTCAGACCATATATTCCAATAAGCTTGACTCATCCCCCGGAAGCGTCTCTCAGGTAAGAGAGGTTGCTTATGAAATAACAATGCTTTGCAAGGCCTTGTCCGTCCCCGCATTTATTGTAGGCCATGTCACAAAGGATGGATCCATTGCGGGACCCAGGGTTTTGGAACATATTGTGGACACAGTGCTGTATTTTGAAGGAGAAGGGGATCATGCTTACAGGATCATAAGGGCTATAAAAAACCGTTTTGGACCTGTTCATGAGCTTGGTATATTTGAGATGACCGGCGCAGGACTTAAGGAAGTGGAAAATCCCTCGTGTTTTTTTCTTGAAAACAGGGCAAAAGAGCATCCAGGCTCTGTTGTATTTGCTGGAATGGAAGGAACACGCCCCATGCTTCTTGAGGTGCAGGCGCTTGTAAGCAAATCCCACATTGCCATACCAAGACGCACAGCCACTGGATTTGACAATAACAGGCTTGCAATGCTTATCTCTGTCGCTGAAAGGACACTGGATATAATCCTTTTTGACAAGGATATTTTTGTTAATATTGTGGGAGGATTTAAGATATCCGAACCTGCGGCTGATCTTGCTGTAATTACTGCAATTTATTCAAGCTTTATAGAAAAAGCAGCGATGTCTGAAACTATTGTTTTTGGTGAAACAGGGTTAACCGGTGAAATCAGGGGGGTTGTTAAGGCGGAATTCAGACTGAAAGAGGCGATGAGGCTTGGTTTTAAAAATTTTATTATTCCGGATAAATCGATAAATATTGATAATTTGAAAGAACCTTACGAAAAAATAAACTTTTTTGGCATAAAACACCTTTCAGAAATAAAAGAGTTTCTTGACATATAACTTAAAATGTCATAATTTAATGAAAATAATTATTTATTAGGAGAATAAAAATGGCAAGCGATAATGTTATACAACTTACCGACTCAAGCTTTGATACAGAGGTGACAAATTTTAAAGGCGTTGTTCTTGTGGATTTCTGGGCTGCATGGTGCGGTCCATGCAGGGCTATCGCTCCTGTTATAGAAGAAATCGCAACCGAATATAGTGGAAAGGCAAAAATTTCCAAGATGAATGTGGATGAAAACCAGATGACCCCAGGAAAATTCAACATAAGAGCCATTCCCACAATGATCCTTTTTAAGGATGGAAAGGTTGTTGATCAGATTACCGGCGCTGTTGGTAAAAACCTCATCATATCTGCCATTGACAAGGCTATTGCCTAATAATATTTTATAAAATAGAAAAAAACTACCTTAATTTATGGATTATCAGCTTGTTATTATAGGTTCCGGCCCAGCCGGAATGACAGCGGGATTATATGCCTCAAGGGCAATGATGAAGACCCTTATTCTCGACAAAATGGGCTCCGGCGGTCAGATGTTAAAGACACACTGGATAGATAATTATCCCGGTTTTGTTGACGGAGTATCTTCTGCTGAACTTACTGAAAAAATGCTTAATCAGGCAAAAAGATTCGGACTTGAAGAAAAGTACGGTGAGGTATCCTTTATTGAGGCTGTAAGCAGAAAACATTTCAGGATAAATCTGGTTGACGGAAATTCCATTGACACCAATGCAATAATCATCACCACAGGCGCAGGTCCAAAAACCTTAAATGTGCCAGGTGAAAAAGAATTTACCGGAAGAGGTGTGTCATATTGCGCCACATGTGACGGTTTTTTCTATCGCGGACAGGATATTGCGGTTGTAGGTGGCGGTGACAGCGCTGTTCAGGAGGCATTGTTCCTTACAAAATTTGCAAAAAAAATATATCTTATCCACAGAAGGGACAGATTAAGGGCAACCGGAGTTGTCCAGGAAATGGCCTTTAAAGAGCCTAAGATAGAACTTGTATGGAACACAACTATTGAAAAAATAAACGGCGAAAATGAGGTTACCGGCATTACAGTAAAGAATAAAATATCCGGTGAGATAAAGGAAATTGCATTAACAGGTGTTTTTATTTATGTGGGCATTGAACCATATACTGACTTTATGGGAGATTTGATAAAAAAAGACTCCCTTGGTTTTATAATAACCGATGAGTGGATGAAAACCTCCTGTGAGGGTATTTATGCTGCGGGAGATTGCAGGGCAAAGCCCCTTAGACAAATAATTACTGCATGCGGTGAAGGGGCAACAGCTGCCTATGCGGTGGAACACTATCTTTTGGAACTATAATGATCTCTAATAAAAAAAAATCTTTATTTATTTTCCCATTAATTCTGCTGATTATTTTTTCGAATTTTATACTTGTTTCCTGTTCGGGTAAAAGAGGCCCGGTGGAGGAAGCTGGCGCAGAGGTGAAAAAAGGCTTTTTTTCCTTTTTCAGCAAGACTCCCCCTCCTGAAGAAACCGATGAAATAAACATGACAAATAAAGCAATGGATTATTTCGTCAGGGGAAATTATGAAATGGCAGAGGAAATCTTTCAGAAAATAAAGGACAGATACCCCTTCAGTCCATTTGCCACCCTTGCCGAGCTAAGGCTTGCTGATATCAAATTCTATCAATTGCAATATGAAGAAGCAATTGCGCATTATGAAGAATTTGAAAAACTCCACCCCAATAATGAGGCGATTCCATATGTAATTTTTCAACAGGGCATGTGCTACTACCGCCTTATGGATACTCCTGACAGGGACAGATCAAGCAGTGAAAAGCTTGTGGATGTCCTCACCAGGCTTCTTTCCCAGCATCCCGATTCACCCTATACCTTTCAGGCTGAAAGGATGATAAAAATAGCAAGGGAAAATCTTGCCATGAGTGAAGTAAATGTTGCCAGATGGTATCTTAAAACAGGAAAAAAACCACAGGCTGCTGCAAGACTTAAGATTGTGCTTGAAAAATATGAAAATACACAGGCAAGCATTGAAGCTGCAAGGCTTATTAAAAAAATCGGTGATAAAGACCTTATACTTCCTGAAGACATAACCCCCGAAGTCCCAACCAGACCATGGTGGAAAAGAATAACACCTTTTTAATGACGCTTTTTGGGCTTCAATATCCCATTAATGATAAAATAACCTTTTCACTTGCTGTAATTGAAAAGCGCCGCTCTCTTCTTCTTACTGACGATAAGCTTGTAAAATTCCTGTCAGATTATGAAAAGGCATTTGAAAACACTCAAAAAGCCATGCGAGAAATAGGCATGTCGGATATCTGTTGTGATTGCGCAATCAATACTGGCGGAAGTTGCTGTGGTGAGGGAATAGAAGACTGGTTTGACAGCGCTCTTATAGTTATTAATCTTTTGCTTGATGTTAATATCCCTGAAAAAAGGATGGTTCAAAATGGGTGCTGGTTTCTGGGCGAAACCGGGTGTCTTATAAAGGCAAAACACACCCTTTGCATTAATTATTTATGCAAAAGACTTCAACAAGATATTTCTCCTGATAAATTACAATATTTTCAGAAATGTATGTTACATGAAACAGAACTGCTTTTTTATATGGAAGAAAAAATAAAGGAAATTTTAAGGGGCGAACCATTGTCAGATATTTATAAAAAGCATTAACAGGATAATTATCAGCAAAAGTAAGGGCAATTCATGAATCGCCCTAAAAAAATTCTTATTTTTCATCTTGCAAAAGAAAAAAATATAATTATAATTTTTTCTTTAATCTAAAATCAGGCTTAAACCCATTTTAATAAAAAAAAATAATCACTATTTATAACAGGAGAAAGACATGAAATGTAGCACAATAAAACCAGGCGCCGAATGTGAATTTATGGCAGCAAAAGGCTGTTCATTCCCAGGCGGCGAATGCGGACCTATAATTGACAAATGCGAAGGTTGCGGAAAAATACTCACAATGGAAGAAAAAAAATTCTGTTCTGTATTTCCAAGCCCTGCCGGAAAATGGCGCAAAGGACTTTGCAATTTTGCGACACATGCAAAGAAAGAAGCGCCAAAAGACGAAAGCGGAAAGAAAGTCAACCCGCTTAAGGCTGCAAAGAGAGCTGCAAGAGGCGGATAATCGTTTTTTTTATTAATAATTAAAAGTTTAAAATTTTTGAAGGGTTATAAAGGGAAACTTTTTACAAAAAGTTTCCCTCTGATGAATTAATATTTAATAAAACTTTACTTATTTAATATCTGTTTCAGGGGAGGAAGCAACAGTCTCTTCCCCTTTGCTTTCCTTTTTTTCTTTCTCTTCAGACGCAAATTTTCTGGCTTCTTCCGCAAGAAATTTAAGAGAACCGGAAACCTTGTTAAATAAGGTGTTTTCAGGATAATTACCCTGTTCATCGGGTATTCCCGCAGGCATATCCATTAAAAGTTCTATGCCGTCCTCAACGGTTTCAACTGACCATATATGAAATTTTCCTTCTGATACCGCCTCAATAACCTCTTTTTTCAGCATAAGATTTTTAACATTAGATTTGGGTATAATAACACCCTGTTCCCCTGTTAATCCTTTTGAGAAGCAAACATCAAAAAATCCGTGAATCTTTTCATTTACACCACCAATTGGGAGAATTTCACCTTTCTGGCTGACAGCTCCGGTAACTGCAAGGGATTGTTTTATTGGAATTCCTGATATTGCGGAGAGAAGCGCAAAAAGCTCTGCCGCAGAGGCAGAATCTCCGTCTATCATGCCATAAGACTGTTCAAAACATATAGTTGCATTAAGAGTGAGCGGCATTTTTTGGGCAAACATTGAACGCAGATAACCGCTTAAAATCATGATGCCTTTTGTATGAAACTTTCCGCTTAATTCAGCTTCCCTTTCAATATTTATTATGCCGTCCTTACCCATTGAGATATTAACTGTGATTCTTGAGGGTTTCCCGAAGCTGTAATCCCCTGAGCCGTAAACAGCAAGCCCGTTTATCTGACCGGTCTTTTTCCCTGAAGTTTTAACTTTTATTATGTCTTTTATAAAAAATTCTTGAAGTTTCTGCTCATAAAGGTTTGACCTGTATTTTCTTTCCTCAATTGATTTTTCCACATGACTAAAGTCAATGACTGAGGCATTATCCTGAAGCGCCCAGTAATTGGTTTCTATTAGAAAATCAGTAAGCTCGTTAATTTTAAGGTTTAATTTATCCTGATAATCTGTTGTCTCAGAGCTGTATTCTATAAGCCTTGCCAGCGCGGATTTATTTAAGTCCTGGATGTTTTCCTTTTTTACAATCTGATTTATAACGTTTATTATATTTTTTATGGACTCATCATTTTTCTCAACATTAATATCAAGATGGGATTTTATTTTGAAATGCGTCCTGAAATCCTCATCAAACTGGTACAACAGATCATAATAATAAGAATCCCCCACAAGTATTATCTTTAGATCAAGGGGTATTGGCTCTGGTTTAATGGTCTTTGTGGAAAAAACACCCATCTGCTCATATGGGTCTTCAATGTTAATCTTTCTGCTCCTTATCGCCCTTTTTAACGCCTCATATGAAAAGGGATTTTTTAACAAATCAAGGATTTTTATTATCAGAAATCCGCCATTAGCCTTATGGAGTGAACCTGATTTAATCATTGTAAAATCTGTAAAAAGAGCGCCAAACTGTGCTTTTCTTTCAATATTGCCAAAAAGATTTGGATAAGATGGATTTTCTTCAAATATAATAGGAGCTATTTCTTTTTCTGAGTTATCAACGACAATATTGATCTCATACTGGGTAAATGTCGGGGCTGTAAAGGCAAAAGGAAACTGAGACTGTTCGGGCTTATGTTTGAAATCCTCATAATTTTGCGTAATATCATCGATTACTTCATCAAGATAGAGCTTGATTTCTTTATGTTCCTTAAATTCATCCCTTAAAGGCTGGATGTATTGCTCACAAATCTGCTTTACAAGCTCTTTATCAAGATTTTTCAATTCGTTTTTGACCTCATGCTCCAACTGGTGTATCTTTCGCATAGAGGCGGCCATATCTTTGTGTATATCATCAGCCTTTTGCCTCAGAATATTTTGTTCATCAAGGGTTAATTTTGCCACATCTTCGGTATTTAACGGATTTCCGTCAGATTTTATTGGAATTACAAGCATACCGCCCTGGTCTGCCTGGAGCATAAATCCCTGTTCTCTTGCCTTCTGGTCCAGCCCTGTAAACACATCATTTCTTGCATTATTAAATTTTCTAATGATTTCTTCCTTGGTGGTGACATAGTTTTCACCCTCAAAAAGCTGGGGAATATGGATTTTTAAGGATTCTATAAAGTCCTTCATTAAGTTTTTAAGAATTCTTGCGCCGCCTTTTTGCAGGGAAACAACCTTTGGGGAATCAATGTCTTTAAAATTAAAAAGATAACACCAGTCAGAGACATGGTTATGTAATTCCCTGACAATCTGCTCGCAATACATCATTGCAAGGTCAAGTCTGCCTGTCTCTTTTGGCCCTGCGATATAAATATTGTAATCAGGATGACGGATTTTAAGACCAAGATTAAGGGCTTTTATTGCCCTGTCCTGATGCTGAAATATATGACCTTCAGCAACAAATTCAGAGGCAAGATTAAAATCATATTTGTCAAGATTAACTTTAGCTCTAAGCTGTTCCGGAATCAGGATGTCAATAGGCATACAAGCGCTCCTCAGGTAATATTTATAAAAGAATGGTCAAATGAATTAATAACAAGACCTGTAAGTATTTTTGGGTAAAAAAATGTTGATTTCTGGGGCATTAAAAGACCTTTGTCAGAAATATTTATTACATCGTCAACAGAGGCAGGGTTTATGTAAAAAAGGATTTTATTATCATCTGTTTCGTTAAAAGCAGATATGCCATTTGAGACAAAGGTAAGCTCCCCGCTTTCTTTCATTTCCTGAGCGGATTTTTTTAATATTTTTTTAAAAATGATCTCCTCAAGCCAGAATACATCAAGAGAAAAGAGCGGACGCTGGGATCCGTTAAAATTTAGAGAATTGGCCTTTTGAATATCAATCTTCCAGAAACAGAGACTTTTTTCCATTGGATTAAAGATTGTTATATATTTGAAATGATTACCGGAAACTCTTTCATTTATAAGTCCTATAACACTGGAAGGGTCAGTGTCCGAAAGCCGGATAGTTTCATTTTTTATAACCTCGCTGAACTCTGCGGGTATCTCAGGGAATGCATTATCCAGTTTTAATATCCTGTGTGTGGGCAGTATTACGAGCCCGTCATCTGAGGTATCCACAAGATAGGTCATAATATATGCGGATGAAGCGCCGTTGGAATCATTAAAATATTTAAGGGCAGTGGTGTATCTGTGATGACCGTCTGCAATATAAAAAAATGCATTGCTTAGACCTTCCTGCGCCTTTTTTATAATATTTTCATCGTCTATTTTATAAAATTTATGGCAATTTTTAAGGCTATCATCAACTGAAAAAAGTTCCTGTCCCTTGTTTTTATCAATAACAGATGCAATATTTTTATCTGTTTTATAAAGCATGAAAATAGGGCTTAAATTTGCTCTGGTTTCCTTTAAAAGATTTAACCTATTAACCGTAACCTTGTCAAAGGTTCTTTCATGGGGTTTAACAATGCCTTTTGCCCAGTCTTCCAGCCTTAAAAGCGCGATAAAACCCTTTCTTTCAAGTTTATTATCATGAGTCTCATAGCTTATATTATAAGGATAGATGCATGCCTTTGGCTCTTTTGAAAGTATCTCACCATCTAACCATTCCTGAAACTGTTTTTTAGAAAATTCAAAGGGATCTGTGTTATCTATGGTTTTCGGAAGCTCAAGGGAAAAAATATTATATTTATTTTTTTCCACTAAAAAGTCCCTTTCCTTATCTGAAACCACGTCATATGGAGGCGCTATAAGGTCAGTAATTTCTCCTGCCTTTCCGGTATTATATCTTAAACCATAAAAAGGTAAAATTCTTTCCATCTCTCGTATTTCCTCAAAAAATTAGACTATAAAACCAGGGAACTCCGCAAGGGCATTTTGTATTGGAATTGTGCAATGATATGAATGAAGGGCGACCTTCCCTTTAAGCTCATATTTTTGCTGTCCTTCAGATAAGATGTGTCCTATCATTTCAAAAAGCTTGCTTAAATTTTCATCCTGATGCGCAGTAAATATGATATAATCAGGACCACGTCTGAAAAGAAAGGATTTTGTGGGCTGATTTTTTATTTTATCAAAGTCATTAAGCGCTGAGTTGACATCTTCTCCGATTTTGTCAAGATCTGTGTCCACTTTTAAATAACCGTATTTAATGTTCAGACAGTTCAGATTTTCAAAATGAATAAGCACAAGGTGATATTGTTTTCCAACATTGGCAAAATCAACGGTTCGGTCAAGATTAAACAGAAAACGGTAGTTATAAAAGGAACAGAGGGGCTCCCTGAAATATGCTATGCTTCTGAAAGATTCAAGAGCCTCAATCTCAAAAAAGAAATTCATATTAATGGTAAGTGGATCCCAGTCGCTAACAGCATCCTTCAGTGATTTTGCTATCTCCAGGTCAAGACATCCTATCATTGCCTCTTCAATTATAATGGAAAATGCCTTTTCTTTTTCCATTGGTTTTTTGTAAGGCCTTTTTGATATTAAAGCCTCATATACATCCGCAACTGACAGGATTCTTGTAAAAACATCGATTTGTTCCCCCATGATTTTATTGGGGTATCCTGTGCCGTTTAGCCTTTCGTGATGGTTAATAACCATTGAAATTACCCTTTCATCACCATATCTTGGAGCAATAAATCTTGCGCCGATAACAGGATGAAGGTTCATTATCTGCCGGTCAAGATTGTCAAATTTGCCTGGTTTAAGGAGAATATCGTCAGGAATTGCAATCTTTCCAATGTCATGAATAAGACAACCAAGCTCAAGTATCTCTTTTTCATCCATTGTTAATCCGATAACATTTGCAATTCTGTGTGCTATAAAAGCAACCCTCAGGCTATGTATCTGGGTGTATGGGTCACGGCTTCCGAGCATATCTCCCATAACATCAAAAAGTGAAAGAATCTGTTCCTGGTATCTGTTTTCAAGGCTCATAACCTCATCAATAGTGGCAAGCCTTGCAAAAATCTGCTCAGGGTGATATGGCTTAATAATATAGTCCATTGCGCCGGCATCCATACACTTAATAAGAGTGTTTCTGTCACTTATGCCGCTTACTACAACTATATAAAGGCGGAGTTTATGAAGGGATTTATATGCTTTTATTAAATCAATACCGGAAATGCCCGGCATGTTCAGATCTGATATGATAAGTCTTATATTGTCGTAATTTTTAAGTATTTCAATGGCCTCATCGCCATCTCTTGCCTCAAGTATGTCAAGCCCCCACCCTTTAAGACAGGCGGCAAGATATTCTCTTTGAAAATCTTCGTCCTCCACCAGAAGAATAAAATGTTTCTTCAGGGTTTTAAATGACATGGGCTGATTTTCCTGGTCTGATCTAAGAGTATTTTGAATCAAAAAAAAATCTATCCTCTTTATATTAAATTACAAAAAGCTTTTTCATATACTTAATTTTTCAATCTCCTCCCAGTTGGCGCCCAATGAAATATTCACTCTCAACGGTACATTTATTTTATAAGAATTTTCCATAATGTCTTTAATTATTTTGACATAAAATCCGATTTTTTCACTTTTTGCTTCAAAAAGCAATTCATCATGCACCTGAAGGAGCATCTTACAATCGTTGTCATTTAGAAGGTTACCATAAATATTTTTCATGGCAAGTTTTATAATATCAGCGGAGCTTCCCTGTATAGGTGTGTTTATGGCAATCCTTTCCGCTGATTCCCTTATATTTTTATTGTTACTTTTTATATTCGGAATATATCTTCGTCTGTCAAGGATAGTTTTAACATAACCATGACTCCTTGCTGATTCAATAATTTCTTCCATATATTTTTTTACGCCGGGATATTTTTCAAAGTATGTTTTTATAAATTCAGAAGCCTTTTTTGTGTCAATTCCAAGCGCCCTTGAAAGGCCAAATGGACTCATTCCATAAATAATACCGAAATTTATTGTCTTTGCAGTTCTTCTCATGTCAGCGCTCACCATATCCGCAGGCACACCATACACAAGAGAAGCAGTTCGGGCATGTATGTCCATATCCTCTATAAAGGATTTTACAAGGTTATCATCATTGGAATAAAAAGCAAGAACTCTCAGGTCTATCTGGGAATAATCCGCAGAGACGAGGGTATAACCTGGCTTTGCTATAAAAAGCTTACGGATTTTTTTTCCTTCATGGGTTCTTATTGGAATGTTCTGCAAATTGGGATTGGTTGAAGAAATCCTGCCGGTTACAGCAAGAGTCTGGTTATAAGAAGTATGAATCCTGCCAGTGTGATGATTAATGCTGCTGTAAAGCCCGTCTGCATATGTTGATTTAAGTTTTACAAGATTTCTGTAGGCAAGTATTTTTTCGGGAAGAGGGTGTATCTTTGCAAGTTCTGTCAGAACCTCAACATCCGTGGAATACTGGGTTTTCTTTTTGCTTTTTTTCAGGGAAGGCAGTCCAAGTTTTGTAAAAAGTATCTCGCCAATTTGCTGGGATGAATTTATATTAAATTCATCGCCTGAGATTTCATAAATCTGTCTCTCTATCCTTAAAATTTCTGTTCCCCATTCCTCTGAAAGGGATTTCATTGCGTTTTTATCAATTAATATACCGTTTTTTTCCATGTCAAAAAGCGCTGTTATCAGAGGCAGTTCAACCTCTGTGTAACATTTAATAAGATTTTCTTTAACCATTCTGTCAGTTAGGTCATTATGCAACTTAAAAATATCCCTTAAAAAGCGCGCCCTTCCCCTTTCTGTCTCCATATTTTTTTGTAAAAAGGAATTTTCTTTATTGTCAGGGTCAAGAAGAAATTGCGCAATCTGAATATCACCTTCAATACCTTCCAGTCCTAATTCGTTATAAGAAAGTCCCAAAAGAATATTTTTAAGACCAAAACCGATTTTTTTAATATCTTTATCAGAAAAAATTTCTTTTAATTCATGGAAAGTATTGTTAAAATTTATTATATTTTTTGTATAATCAAGCAGATAAATTCCCAAAGTTTCAATCGTTATATATATTTTTTCTATTCCTGGGGAAAAAATATTTTTGTCAAAAACAACATCAATGCCTATAATTTTCGTTTTTTTTATAATTTCAAAGAGATTATCAAGCTCTTTTGCATTATTAATCTCATTTATTTTTATTTCTTCTTCTGACTCAGGTTCTTTTTCTGAATCAGTATGGAATAAACCACTGTTTTTTGGCGCTGATTCAGGAATAATTTTATATAAAGATTCAAAACGAAGCCTGTGGAAAATTTCTTTTAGCTTTTCAGAATTCATATCCCTGATAATATGGTCTTCAATATTTCCGGAGACAGGGATTTCTTCATCCAAAGTCACAAGTTTTTTCCACAAAAAAAGATTTTCCTTGTTATTAATAAGATTATCACGTAATTTAGGGCTTAATTTTTCAAGATTATCATATATGCCCTGAATACTGCCATAATCAATAATTAATTTCAGGGCTGTTTTCTTTCCCACAGAGGGAATGCCCGGAATATTATCCACAGCGTCACCGGCAAGAGCAAGCATATCAACAAACTGCGCCGGACTTATGTTATATAGCTCTTTAATTGCCTTTTCATCAAGAAATTCATCCTTCATGGGGTCCCATAAAGTAGTAATGTCGTCAATAAGTGGAATAAGGTCTTTATCAAGGGTAACAATTATTTTTTGGGATAAAGAGTCTGTTTTTTTTGACAGAGAGGCAATTAAATCATCAGCCTCAGCGCCTTCTATTTCAAGCTGATTTATCCCAAGATACGATATTATTTCCTTTAATATTGGTATCTGTACTGAAAGGTCTTCGGGCATGGAGGGTCTGTTTGCCTTATATTCGGTATATAGCTCCTTTCTGAAGCCGGTTTTTGGTGAATCCCATACAAAGGCAAAATAATGAGGCTTTTTTTCCTTAATAACTTTTAAAAGCATATTAATAACGCCGAATATTGCCTTAGTGGGAAAGCCATCCCTGCTTGTAAGCTCACCTTTTATGGCATAATATGCCCGGTAAAGCCACGAATTTCCATCAATTATATAAAAATATTTTTCCTGCTTCATAACTTAGGGTAACTAAAATAATTCCAACATAAATTTCATTTGTCATTTGACAAACATCTTATTTAGTGTAATCTCTATTTTGGATTAAATAAAGGAGTTTTTAAATAAAAATGGCATCAGTTATAGTAATCGGAACACAATGGGGAGATGAGGGAAAGGGAAAGATAGTTGATCTTTTAGGGGAGTATGCCCATATCATAGTAAGATTTCAGGGTGGAAACAACGCTGGACATACCATATGCGTGGGAGATGAAAAATTTATTCTTCATATTATACCTTCTGGAATTCTGCATCAGAACAAGCTTTGTCTTATTGGAAACGGTGTTGTTATTGACCCCAATGTTCTGGTAAACGGAGAGATAAAGGGACTTAAAGAACGCGGAATCCAAATTGATTCCACAAGGCTTAAGATAAGCGAAAAGGCGCATCTTATAATGCCATATCATAAATTACTTGACGCGCTCAAGGAACAGGCAAAGAGCCCTGATAAAAAAATCGGGACAACAGGCAGGGGGATAGGCCCTTGTTATGAAGATAAAGTTGGCAGAAATGGAATAAGGATTTGTGACCTATCCAATCCGGACTTTTTTATGGAAAAGTTAAGGGATAATCTTGAGGAAAAAAACTTTTTAATTCAAAAAAAATATAATGCGGAGCCTTTGTCGCCTGAAAAAATCTATGACGAATATATGAAATTATCCGAAACAATCCTTCCTCTTATGGATAACATCTCAGCGATAGTCTATAAGGCCAGAAAGGAAGAGAAACATATCCTTTTTGAAGGCGCTCAGGGAACACAGCTTGATATTGATCATGGAACATATCCCTTTGTCACCTCGTCAAATACTGTTTCAGCCAATGCCTGTATTGGTTCGGGAATAGGGCCAACTGACATTGATTTTGTCCTTGGCATTTGTAAGGCTTACACCACAAGGGTTGGGGCGGGGCCGTTTCCCACCGAACTTGAAGATAGTGTTGGCCATCATCTGCAGGAAAAAGGAAATGAGTTTGGCGCCACCACAGGCAGAAAAAGAAGATGCGGCTGGCTTGACGGGGTTGTGCTTAATGATGCAATACGGCTTAACAGCGTAAACGGACTTGCCATTACAAAGGCTGATGTATTAAGCGGCTTAAATCCTATAAAATTATGTGTAAAATACGGGCTTAATAATGTTGAAACACTCTGTATGCCGCCAATTGCCTCTGATATAGGACAACTTAAATGCTTATACAAAGATTTTGCAGGATGGGATAAAGATATTTCAAAGATAAAAAATCCTGACGACCTTCCAAAAGAGGTTTTGGATTATATAAAAGGAATTGAAGATTTTAGCGGTGTGCCTGTATGTGTGCTTTCTCTTGGCGTTGACAGGGAGCAAACGTTAATTTTTAAAAATCCTTTCACAATGTCTGAGAAAATACATAATTAATAACTTGACTTTCCGTAAGTGTTTTTTTAGTTTATAAATAAGCTATAAAAAGGAGAGGTGTATGAACATAAAAAAACTTATTGGTCCACTTTTGCTCGTAATACTGGCGCTTGGCGTTGGAGCGGCAATTTATCTTTCTTCAAAAGAAGCAAAAGTTGAAAAGGAAAAAAAAACGCTGGAATCACAACTTGTTGAGGTTAAAGGACTTACGGGTTCGGAAAAATATAATTTTTTAACAGACCAGAGGGTTCTTGATATCTTCAGAAAAAACGGAATAATACTGAAGGTTGAAAAATCAGGCTCAAGGGAGATGGCAGTAAGGTCTGACTTAAAAAAATACGATTTTGCCTTTCCTGCTGGCATTCCGGGAGCTGAAAAAATAAAACATGATTGGGGTAAAAATAAACAATTTACCCCTTTTTATACGCCAATGGTGATTGCCTCATGGAGACCCATTGCAGAAATACTCAAAAAAAATGGTATAGTTGAGCAAAAAGGGGATTATTATTACATAATCAACATGAAGCTCCTTTTTCAGTTCATTAAAGAAGAAAAAAGATGGAAGGAACTCAAAGACAACACAGAATATTCCATAAGCAAATCAATACTTATTTCCACAACTGACGCAAGGACATCAAATTCCGCCGCAATGTATCTTGCCCTTGCAAGTTATATTCTTAATAATGACAATATCGTAACCACAGATGAACAGATTACAACCCTGATTCCTATTTTAAGCAGTCTTTTTCTTAAACAGGGATATCTTGAATCTTCCACTGCAGGCCCTTTTGAAGACTACACAAGCATGGGCTTGGGAAAATCTCCCCTGGTTATGATTTATGAGGCTCAATTTATAGAATTTATAATAAAAAACAGCCGCAATTCTGATATGGTTCTTCTTTATCCAAAACCAACGCTTTTTACTAAGCATATCCTTGTTCCTTTTACGGAAAAAGGAGAAAAAGTGGGTTTATTAATGGAACAGGATGAAGTTCTTCAAAAAATTGCCGCTGAATACGGTTATCGCATAAATAATACCACGTTCATAAAAAATCTCTGGCAGGAAAAAAATATAAAACTTCCTGAGACCATTATTGATGTTGTTGACCCTCCAAGCTATGAAGCGCTGGAAAAAATGATAGTTGAAATTGAAAAACTTTATCCTTCCACTCAAAACAAATAAAAAATTAATTGTGATAAAACCGGATATTTTTGACAAATTAAATTATAAATTCAAAAGATGGAGGTAAATTAAACAAAATGAAACAAGAAACAATCACCCTTGCCCCGCCCACAGCAGAATTTCAGCTTAACCCGCCTGAGCCTGTCGCTCCTGTCCCTGTTGAGAAAGCGGATAAAATGGTAAAAATTCCTGATAATGTTGTAAATAAATTAGACACAATGGTCAATCAGTTTGTTGATGATGTTATAAACCTTGACAGCAAAAATCCGGAATTTGTCAAAAAACTTGATGCAATCCATACTATGGGAAGTTCAGATATAAAGGCTTCTGCAAATGTGTCAAACAGGATGCTTGAAAGACCTATGAAGGCAATGAAAAGCGGTCTTTTTGATGAAGGCTCTGAGATTTCCCAGGGTTTAATAAAATTAAGAAACAAGGTTGAGGAGCTTGACCCGGTAAAACAGGGAAATCTTTTTGAACCAAGAAAACTCTTTGGCATTATCCCTTTTGGAAATAAAATCAAAGAATATTTTGACCAGTACCAGTCTGCCCAGTCGCACATAAACGCAATAATTGAAAGCCTTTATAATGGTCAGGAAGAGCTTAAAAAGGATAATATCGCCATAGAACAGGAAAAGGTAAATCTATGGGATATTATGCAAAAGCTTGAACAATATGTATATCTTGGCAAAAAAATTGACGAGGCTGTCTCAACAAGGATAGCGCAGATTGAGTCCACTGACAGAGAAAAGGCAAGAATAGTTAAAGAAGAACTTCTTTTTTATTTAAGACAAAAAGTCCAGGATATTTTAACACAAATGACTGTTAGCATACAGGGCTATCTTGCCCTTGACCTGGTCAGAAAAAACAACCTTGAGCTTATTAAGGGTGTGGACAGGGCGACAACAACAACTATTTCCGCATTAAGGACGGCGGTTATAGTAGCCCAAGCCCTTGCAAACCAGAAACTTGTTCTTGACCAGATATCTGCCCTTAATACCACAACAGGCAACATGATTGAATCAACATCAGAATTATTAAAAACCCAGGGCGCTCAGATACACGAACAGGCTGCAAGTTCAACAATAAAGATAGAGCAGCTTCAAAAGGCATTTAGTAATATTTATGAGGCTATGGACACCATGTCCACATACAAGCTAAAGGCTCTGGACAGTATGAGCAAAACAGTTGATGCCCTTACCAGTGAGATTGAAAAATCAAAGACCTATCTTGATAAAGTAAGGCAGGAAGGGGTAAAAGAGGCTTCAAAAGATATTGCAATTTCTAAGGACGGAGTAGTGACATTATAATTTTTTTTCAATAATACAATTAAGAGGTATTTTCCATGAAAAAGTTATTATCAGTGTTGTTTATATTGTTTTTTGCATTTCTTGTGTCATGCAGCGATGATAAAGATAAAAATAAGCAATCAGGGGTGAAGACTCCGCCACAAAACGCATTTACAATATTAGCAGGTTCTGAATTAAAAGACCTTGAGCCTTTTTTCCCTGCCATAAAACAAAAAACAGGCATTAGCTTACAACTTAAATACAGCGGCACCCTTGACGGAATAGATATGCTCGCTGCCGGTCAAAAATTTGATGCAGCCTGGTTTTCCCATGCAAAATATCTCATGCTCACCCAAAAAGAGCTTGTAAAGGCATCGGAAAAAATCATGCTGTCACCTGTAATTATTGGTGTAAAGGAATCAAAGGCAAAGGAATTCGGATGGAAAGATAATCCCAATGTAACATGGGAGGATATTGCAATAAAAATTAATGAAAACAAGCTTAAATTTGCAATGACAAACCCCACATCATCAAATACAGGTTTTAGCGCTGTTATAGGTGTTGTTTCCGCTCTTTCAGGAAATCCTGATTCTTTAAAAGAATCCGATATAAACACTGAAAAATTACAGAAATTTTTTAAGGGCATGAAGCTAACATCCGGCAGTTCAGGTTGGCTTTCTGATGTATTTGTAAGGGAGCAGGACAGACTTGATGCCATAATTAACTATGAATCTGTTTTAATAGGCTTAAACAAAGAGAATCAGCTCAGGGAAAAACTTGTTCTTATCTACCCAAAGGAAGGCATTATTACAGCTGATTATCCACTTATACTATTAAATGACAATAAACGTGAAGATTATAAAAAATTGGTTGATTACTTAAAATCTTCAGAATTTCAGAAAACAATGATGGATTCAACCTACAGAAGACCTGTTATCCCTGAGGTGGCATTAAGCAATATCTTTCCCAAAAATCTCATAGTGGAGCTTCCATTTCCGGGCACACTCGATGTGGTAAACTCTATTCTTTTCAGTTACCTTGATGAACAAAGGCTTCCCGCATCTTCCACATTTATCCTTGATGTAAGCGGTTCAATGCAGGGACAAAGGATAGAAGACCTTAAAAAGGCATTTCTTGTTCTTTGCGGTGACGACCAGAGCCTTACAGGAAGATTCGCACGTTTTCAAAAGAGAGAACAAATCGATATTATTACATTTAATGACAGGATTAATCCTGTTGTTCATTTTGACCTTGCTGATTTATCAAAATATAATGAAATTTTGGGAAATATTAAAAATTTTGCCCTTTCCCTTAATGCAGTCGGCGGCACAGCCATTTTTTCCGCAACTATTAATGCATATCAGAATGCATTAAAAAACATCAATATGGACCAAAATCGTTATTATTCCATTGTTCTTATGACAGACGGAAAAAATACAGCGGGTGTTGATATAAATGAATTTGAACGTTATTATAATACACTACCGGAACAGGCAAAGGTTGTTAAGGTATTTCCGATTATTTTCGGAGATGCTGATAAAACTGAGCTTGAACGTATTGCACAAGTAACCGGTGGCAAGGTTTTTGATGCCAAAAAGGATAATTTATCCTTTGTATTTAAACAAATAAGAGGTTATCAATAAGTATATGCCTGAAAAAAGCCTTAAATTAAGAGTATTATTATTTTTATACAGCAATAGAAACATTGTTGCTTCTATGCTTGGCATTATCGGGCTTATCTTATTTTTTACAGGTGTCATCCAAAAATTCTGGCTACCTATTGTTATTTCACTTTATTTTATTGGAATTATTGGAACGCCAGGGGAGCCTCACCTTGAAATCCAGCTTGGCAATCCAATGACCATTGATGAAATAAAGGACTCACTTGAAAGTCTTATTAAAACAATCAAAAATAAGGTAAGCCCTGACATTTTAACCCTTGTTATAAGTATCAGGGACTCTATTTTTGATATTTTAAAGGATTTTGAAAATGGCGCCGCGGTATTTGACCATAATTTTTTTACAATTAAGCAAACTGTATTTAAGTATCTTCCTTCTTTGCTCGAAAATTATCTTAAACTTCCCTGGTCTTTCAGAAAGGTTCATGTTCTTAAAGATGGAAAAACAGCCCATCAGATATTAATTGACCAGCTAAAGTTAATGGATAATAAAATCAAGCAGATTGTTGTAAGCATTCATGAAAATAACACTCAAGAATTAATCAACAATTCAAAGTTTCTTGAAGATAAATTTAAAGAAGGAGACTATTTTTCTATTTAGGAGGATTTAAAACATGCCTACAAGCATAAAACCCATAGAAGGAAACTGGTATGAAGAAGTGGAAATGAGCAGGATATTTCAGGTCATTTCTGTTGATTTTGAAGAAGGCATGATAGAAATTGAAGACGATGAGGGAGAAGTAGAGGAATTAACCCTTGATGACTGGTATGATATGGATATTGAGCCGTCTGAAAAGGGAGAAGATTGGTCTGACGAAGAAGGGTTCGGATATATGGATGAGGATGAATTCTAATTCAATTTTTTTCATGCAAATATCTTAAAAAAATAAGATAAAATTAAATTTTACCGAAATAATTTTTAGATAATTTTTTTTTGAATTTAAAATTTTAATTTTAAGTATTTTTTTTTTGCGATGATATGTTATCTTAAATATTTTTGTTATTGTTTTGTTAAGTTCTTAGTATTTTTATCTGTTAATAACAGGAGGCAACATTGGATGTTAAATTAATTAACCCTTTTCTTGAGGCGGCTATTAATGTTCTAAAAACTATGGCTATGGTTGATGCAAAACCAAAGGCTCCTTACCTCAAGAAAGAAAGAACCGCTATTGGCGATGTGACTGGCATAATAGGTATTACCGGGCAATC
Organism: Desulfobulbus propionicus; assembly: GCA_020720325.1. Taxonomy (GTDB): domain Bacteria; phylum Desulfobacterota; class Dissulfuribacteria; order Dissulfuribacterales; family DYOW01; genus DYOW01. The sequence goes on along the minus strand of DYOW01000012.1, from coordinate 21,239 downwards.
AGAAGGCTCGCTTTCCATTTCCTTTCAAAAAGATTGTATTATTACCATTGTGGGAAATCTTTTTGGGAGTCCTCCTGCTGATTTAAACGATGAAGTAAGGGATGCCGTGGGTGAACTTACAAATATGATATGCGGCGATGCAAGAAGAAGACTTGAGTCCCAGGGGATTGTCCTTCAGGCAGGCACCCCAACTGTGGTTTCAGGTGAGCGCCATGTGATTGCGCATATTGTAAAGGGACCAGTTATTGCCGTTCCGTTTTCCACACCAAAAGGGGATTTTGTAGTTGAGATAGGTTTAAGCAAATAAAGCGGTGGCGCTATCATCAATCCATTTAAGATATTCTGCAAAACCATCTGAAATAGACACTGATATAATTTGAGGAACAGAATAGGAGTGATTTTGTCTGATGCATCTTTCAACCTTATCATATAGCTTGTTTGTTGTCTTTGCCATTATCCTCCATTCTTCTGATTCTTCTATTTTTCCTTCCCACCAGTAAAGGCTTAAAATTGGACCGGAAATCTGGATGCAGGCAACAATCTTTTTTTCTATCAGGATTTGAGCGATTTTTTTTGCTTCATCCTTTGTTTCCGTTGTGGAGATGACAATGATATACTCATTTTTTTCCATATTATTTATCCATTCTTCTGATTCTTTTATTTTTTAAGGGTTAATTTTATGATAAACCAAAACAAAGTTAAGGCAATAGTAATCTCAGGTTACGGAATAAATTGTGAAAATGAAATGGCTCAGGCATGTAAGCTTGCAGGGGCAGATGTTGTTGACATAGCACATCTGAGCGATGTCCTCCACGGGGATGTAAGCATTAAGGATTACAACTTTATAAATTTGCCCGGAGGATTTCTTGATGGAGACAATCTTGGGGCTGCTCAGATGTGCGCCCACAGGATCAAAATGTCCAAAATATTATCAACGGGTGAGAAATTAATAGACCAGTTTATTGATGTCATAAAAAACAATGGCATAATCCTTGGTATTTGCAACGGCTTTCAGCTTCTGGTAAAGCTTGGACTTTTACCGGGTTTTGACGGCAAATACACTGAAAGGACAGTGAGTCTTACACAAAATGATTCGGGTCGTTTTGAGGACAGATGGGTGTATTGCAGGATTAATGCAAAAAGCAATTGTATTTTTACACGAAATATGGACTATATAGAACTTCCAATAAGGCATGGCGAGGGCAAATTTGTCACCCTTAACGAACAGATTCTAAAACGCCTTGAAGATGAGAACCTTATTGTTTTAAGATATGCAAACAAAGAAACTGGAATGGAAAGCATGGTCTATCCTGAGAATCCTAATGGGTCAACAAATTCAATTGCGGGCATCTGTGATCCGACAGGTAGAATAATGGGGTTAATGCCTCATCCCGAGGCCTTTTGGAGTGGAGTTAATCATCCAAACTGGACACGGAAAGAAAATTATTCAGGAGAAGGAATGGGTTTGATATTTTTCCGAAATGCCATAGATTTTCTTAGGGGAAAACAATAAATACATTAACTTTTGACTATTCTGAAAAGCTTGGGATAATTTTCTCCTCATTAAGGGTAAGATTTATAATTTATGGATGCATATTTCCCTTTCTGTTTATATTTTTTCTGTTTTTTTCACGGGAAATAATAATGTTAATGCAGGCTTTGTACGGACAGAAACTGGTTTTTTTCGGCATTATCGAGCCATTGACATCTCTTATGAAACTTTCGTTCCTGCTCTCTTTTATTATTTTGCTTGCGCCTATCCTATTTTCCTTAACAATGCTGTTTGCAAGGACATTTGAGCTTAAAACACCTTTTTTCATAGACCTGTCAGCTCTTTCTTTATTTTTATATTTTATTGGAATAATTTTCTGCCTTTCTGTCACACTGCCTTTTGGTATAAAATTTCTACTTGCCTTCCAGAATGAAGCGCTTCAGCCAGCGATATCAGTCACCAGATTCATTGATTTTACCCTTTTTCTCGGGTTGATTTTTGGCATAATTTTCCAATTGCCGATTTTAATTTTATTCTTATCTTATACTGGTATTATTAATGTGAAATTTCTAAAAAAAAACAGAAAAATTGCCTTTCTTCTGATAATGATTGTATCCGCAATGTTAACACCCACTCCGGATATTTTAAATCTCCTGTTAATGGCAGTTCCATTTTATTTTTTATACGAAACAGGGATCATAGTATCAGATTTTTATGTACAAAAATCTTAAAATATTTTTTTTAAAAAAATCATTTTTCGATATTGCATTTATAAAATAAATATGTTTAATTGCAATGTTTCCATCTCTTATATAAAAAAAATGAAATCTTTTTTCGAATGAGGTGACAATGAAGATTAAAAAAGTTGTAAAAAAAGGAAGACCAAAAAAAGAAGAAGCATTTAATATCTTTGAAGGACATATTCTTCCTGACAGTACATCTTTTCCCACCTTTATAGAGTTTATTGATAAAATAAGAAAACCTGATAAAGCTGAAGACAATGAAGGTTTTGAAAGGGATTATGATGAAAATAATCTTTTTAGAAATGGCGCTTCCAACAATACTTACCTTGAAACCAGCGACTTAGAAACGAGAAAAATAGGCGAAGAAAACATTGAATTATCCTTTGATGAAGCCACTGAAGAAGAATTGCCCGCTAACGCCGAACTTTTTGATGATGAAACCGAAGACCAGGTAGAAACAGAAGAAATAACCACATCTTATCTTAAAGAAATGGGCAAATATGACCTTCTGACCTCTGAAAAGGAAGAATATCTAAGTTTTATTATCAGAAATGGCTTTAAGATTATTCTCGATAAAATTATCAATTGTTCTTCAAATTTTAAAGAAATTCTTGAGATGCGGGAGCAAATAACTATCTGGGAAAAAAGAGACCCTACCCTTAAACCCAAAAAACAACAACTTAATATAATGTTTCAGAACGTGTGTCTTTTGCATGAAAAATACACTCATGATCCGGCTATTCTTGATTTATTCAGCATTGTAAAAGAAGAAAGAAACAAGATTGAACGAGCAAAGGATGAGATGATAAATGCCAACCTGAGACTTGTTGTAAGCATAGCAAAAAGATATATGCATCAGGGTCTTTCCCTTGCGGATCTCATCCAGGAAGGAAATCTTGGTCTTATGAGAGCTGTTTTCAGGTTTGACTATACAAAGGGAAATAAATTTTCAACTTATGCAAGCTGGTGGATAAGACAGGCTATCACAAGGGCTATTCTTGACAAAACCAGGACGATCAGACTTCCCGTCCATTTTCTTGAGCTTAGGAGCCAGTTTTTCAAGGCATTCTATGCGCTTTCAAAAGAACTTGGAAGAGAGCCTACACCCCATGAACTATCAGACAGAACAGGCCTTCCAATGGATAAAATTCTCTCCATACTTGAGGCATCCCGTGAGCCTGTATCCCTTGAAACACCGGTAGGCGATGAAGACAGCACACTTGGGGATTTTATTGCAAATTCCGAGTCAGTTTCCCCATATGAATCTGTCAAGGAAAAGGAATTAAATAATCGTATCAAAAGCATTCTCTCCACCCTGTCCCCACGGGAAGAAAAAATTATCCGTTTAAGATTCGGGATCGGTGAACAATGTCAGTTTACACTTGAAGAAATTGGAAAAAGGTTTAATGTATCCCGTGAAAGGATAAGACAGATTGAAAAAAAGGCCTTAAACAGGCTTAGACATTCCAGCCGCAAAGATAAACTAAGAAACTTTATGGAATAAAGGAGGATACGGCGCTGACATCAATTACACCCCCTATTAACCAGAGAAAAACCAAAATTATTTGCACCATTGGCCCAAATACAAATTCTCCGGAGGCAATTTATGAACTTATTGCCTCTGGCATGAACGTTGCCAGATTAAATTTTTCCCACGGAACACACGAAGAACACGGCAAAGTAATAAATATAATAAGAGAAATATCCAGAGAACTTTGTTGTCCCACTGCAATTTTACAGGATATTTCAGGACCAAAGGTAAGGGTGGGGCTGATTCAGGACGGACCTGTTTATCTTGAATCCAATCAGATATTTATTTTAACCTCCAGAGATATTGCAGGAAATAACAAAGAGGTTTCCCTGACTTATAAAGGACTTGTTTCAGATGTAAAGCCAGGTGATAAACTCCTCCTTGCAGACGGCACAATCAAAATGTCCGTAGAAGAAGTAAACGGTCATGATGTGCATTGCCGTGTGATTATCGGAGGTTTTTTAAATTCCCATAAAGGAATAAATCTTCCTGATAAATCCATGAATATTCCAATTTTGTCCAAAAAAGACATCAATGATATAAGTTTTGGCATTGAAAACAATGTGGATTATATCGCATTATCTTTTGTAAGAAACCTTAACGATATCTTACAGGCAAAGGAAATAATAGAAAATTTCAGTGGAAATATCCCGATTATTGCAAAAATTGAGAAACATGAGGCATTAGACGAGATTGATGCAATAATAGCAAACACAAGCGGCATAATGATCGCAAGGGGAGACCTTGGAGTTGATATTCCCATTGAGAAAGTCCCAATTGTTCAGAAAAGTCTTATTCAAAAGGCAAACAATAACGGAAAACCCGTTATAACCGCCACCCAGATGCTTAGATCAATGGTTGATAATCCCCTCCCCTCAAGGTCAGAGGTAACAGATATTGCCAATGCTGTTCTTGACGGAAGTGACGCTCTTATGCTCTCTGAAGAGACTGCCATTGGAAAATTTCCTTTTCTTGCGGTTGAAACCATGTCAAAAAGCATTTCGTATGCAGAATCACTTTTTCCATACAAGACCTTCTCTGCAAGGTATATGCATGATGACCATTATTCCATACAGGAGGCTGTTGCTGCCACTGCCTGCGAAATTGCAAACAGGCTTGAAGTCAAGGCAATCATTGCCTATACCCAGTCAGGAAGCACCGCAAGGCTTATTTCAAAATACAGACCTTCCCAAAGTATATACGGACTTACACCTGAAATGAACACCTTCAGAAATCTATCATTAAACTGGGGGGTACACCCTGTCCTTGTTAGCGGAAAGGCTGCAAATGAGGATGAAATGGAAAAAGAAGCAATAGAGCTAGTAAAACAATTCGGAAAACTTGTTTCCGGCGACAGAGTGCTTGTGGTTGTTGGTCTTCCGCTTTATGTCTCTGGCACAACAAATGCCCTTAAGGTTTCAGTGATATAAAAATTTTTAAGGTTTTATTTGCTATTTATCACTTAATTTATTAATATTATTCTATCATGCTTAATTTTGAAAAATTATTACAGGAATCAGTAAAATTTCACGGACATCTCTGCCCTGGTCAGGTGCTTGGGGTAAGAATGGCTATTCTTGGGTTAAAACTAATTGATATTCATGACCCAAAAGGCAAAGACAGAAAATCCCTCATTGCTTATGTTGAAATAGACAGATGCGCAACAGACGCAATAATGTCAGTGACAGGCTGCACTCCTGGGAAAAGATCCCTGAAAATCCTTGATAACGGCATTATGGCTGCAAGTTTTATAAATCTTAAAACCGGCAGCGCATTCAGGATTATTGCAAAGGAAGAGAGCAAGGAGGCTGCGTCCAACTATTTTCCTGATATTGAAGACAAATACGAAAGACAGAAACAGGCATATAAAATAATGTCTGATGAAGAACTTTTTGACATAAGATCCATAAAAATTAATATCCCTGATTATGACATGCCTGGAAGGCCTCTAAAACGGATAAAATGCGAAAAATGCGGCGATTTTATACAAGATTGCAAAGACATTGCCATGGATGGAAAAATTTTATGTAAATCCTGCGCTTACGGGGCATATTATTCGTATTTGTGATGATAATTTTAACTAAAGCTTATTCCTATTAAAAAAAACTACATATTGCAATCCTCTTTTTTCAGGCATTTAGGAAGTGCGCTGGCAGGTGATCTATAATCAATAGGCACATCAATAATACTTAATCCTTTTGAATGGATACAGCGTTCAAGAAGCGGCGGAAAATCTCCTGAACTTAGCGCCCTGAATCCATTAGCTCCATAACTTTCAGCATATTTCACAAAATCAGGATTGCCATAATCCAGCCCAAATTCAGGAAGTCCCAAGCCCTGCTGTTTCCAGAGTATCATGCCATAACGATCATCCCGCAATATAAGAACTGTTAAATCAAGGTTTAATCTTATTGCAGTCTCAATTTCCTGGGAATTCATCATAAAACCACCGTCTCCGCACACAGCCACAACCTTTTTTTGGGGATATATCAGCTTTGCCGCAATTGCGGAGGGCAGCCCTGCTCCCATAGTGGCAAGGGCATTGTCAAGAAGCGCTGTATTTGGAAAATATGCAGGATAATTCCTTGCAAACCATATTTTATACATGCCATTATCAAGGCACAAAATACCATCATCGGGCATTATGTCTCTTACAGACCTCACTATATATTGAGGCATTAAGGGAAATGTTGCGTCCCAGTCATTTTTATGTATTTCCCTGTGAAGTTTGTCCTTTAAAAATTTATAATGTGAAAAATCCCAGTGTTCTTTTTTGTGAAGTCTTTCTTTAATTTGCCATATTGCATTGGCTATATCACCAATTACCTCAATCTGAGGGAAATATACCCTGTCAACTGATGCAGAAAAAAAATTAATGTGTATAACCTTTTTATTTTCATAATGTTTCATAAAAAAAGGGGGTTTTTCTATGATATCATGACCTACATTTATAATAAGATCAGCTTTTTGAATAGCGCAGTGCAAATAATCATTATCAGAAAGCGCGGCGCACCCAAGATAATAAGGGCTTCTTTCATCCACAACGCCTTTTCCCATCTGTGTGGTGATAAAAAAAATTCCTAATTTTTCAATAAATTCATGGAGCATGTTTGACGTGCGTTTTCTGTTTGCCCCTGAGCCGATAAGAAGAAGAGGATGTTTTGCGCGCATTATGTCTTTAACAGCCTTGCTTACCGCCTTTTCCTCAGCAACAGGTCTTCTTGCGTAGCCTGGCTGATATATTTCTTCGTCAACCTCTTCAACAGCAATATCTTCTGGAAGTTCAAGATGAACAGGACCGGGTCTTTCTTCGGATGCGACACGAAAAGCCTCCCGAATTGAAAAAGATATATTATGTCCGTCAACAATGGTTTTGGAAAATTTTGTGATTCCATGCATCATCTGAACTATATCAACAATCTGAAATTGCCCTTGTTTGCCTATTTTTATAGGTTTTTGCCCAGTTATCATAATCATTGGCATTCCGCCAAGCTTTGCATATCCCGCTGCTGTCACAAGATTCATCGCGCCTGGTCCAAGTGTGGAAAGACAAACCCCCGGCTTTCCCGTTAATCTGCCAAGAGTCGCAGCCATAAATCCTGCTGCCTGTTCATGGCGGGTTAGAATAAATCTGATTTTAGTTGATTTTCGTAGTGAATCCATGAGATGAAGATTTTCTTCACCCGGAATGCCAAAGATATATTCAACGCCCTCATTTTCAAGCGCTTTTACAAAGAGATCAGATGCCTTCATGTTACAACCTTTTGTTATTTAATATAATTTTTATATATAGTAGTGACAACTCTTAGGATTGTCGCTACTATTATCTATTTTACTTTTAAAAAAAATTAAGTAAAATAAAAAAATTATGACTACAACAAACATAAAAACAGATGAAATATTCAAATTGCTCATGGATAATTACGGGCATCAAAAGATTGCCCTTAAATTTCAAAATCCTTTTGAGCTTTTAATAGCAACAATACTGTCAGCCCAATGCACTGATAAAAAGGTTAATGAGGTGACTGAAGCGCTTTTTAAGAAATATCCTAACCCAGCGTCCCTTGGAAGCGCGAAAACAGAAGATATTGAGGTCATAATCAGGTCAACTGGTTTTTACCACAATAAGGCGCAAAATATAATAAAAACAAGCCAGATTATAACCGAAGAGTTTAATGGAAAAGTCCCTGATACCATAAATGATTTGCTTAAGCTTTCAGGTGTCGCAAGAAAAACCGCAAATATTGTCCTGTATAATGGCTACGGCATAATTGAGGGAATTGCAGTGGACACCCACGTTAAAAGGCTTTCAAACAGGCTTGGGCTTTCAGATGCAACTAATCCTGATAAGATTGAAATGGATTTAATGCAGATAATCCCAAGGGAATTGTGGGGAGAGATAACCTATATTCTTATCACTCATGGAAGACAAATCTGTGACGCCAAAAAACCAAGGCATGATATATGTTTTCTATGTGATTTGTGCCCATCTTGTTAGAAGAATTATATAATTTCAAAAACCTGTAAAAAAATCAATCATAATCGGCGCTTCATCAGGCATTGGAAGGGAACTTGCGAAAATTTTTGCATTAAAAAATTATAAAGTCGGCATAACGGGAAGAAGAAAACACCTTCTTGATGAACTAAAAAATATTAGCCCAGAAAATTTTTTTGTTAGTTCATTTGACTGCGCAACCGGATGCAGCGCCCAAAAACTTAATGAATTAACAGGGGAATTAGGCGGTCTTGATTTGCTGGTTGTGAGTGCGGGAACTGGTGATTTAAACAAAAATCTTGATTATGACACTGAGAAAAAAACAAATGATTTAAATGTTGCGGCATTTACTGAAATTGTTACATGGGCTTATAATTTCTTTGAAAAGCAGGGACACGGACATTTAATTGCTGTCACATCCATTGGGGGATTAAGGGGAAGCAGCATGGCGCCTGCTTATAGCGCTTCTAAGGCTTATCAGATAAATTATCTTGAAGGATTACGGCAAAAGGCAAAAAAATCAGGAAAGCCAATTTTTGTAACAGATATAAGACCGGGTTTTGTTGACACGGACATGGCAAAGGGTGAGGGTCTGTTCTGGGTTTCAACAAAGGAAAAGGCAGCAAAACAGATTTTTGACATTATTGATAGAAAAAAAGACATAGGATATGTGACCAAAAGGTGGGCTATAATTGCTACCATTTTGAAGATACTGCCGAACTGGTTATATAACAAAATATAAATTATAAAAATAGTAATTAAACCTTTTTTAGGAGCAAAAAATGCCTGTTTCAAAGATAACCACAAATTTTAAGCTTGATAATACATCAAAATTTATAAATGATTTTCATGAATTAATAAAAAATACCCTTAAAGTCCCTGACCATGAAAGATTTATCATATTAAATCAGATGGAAACCGGATTTTATCCTCCAACCAACACAACTGGCAGATATATTCTTTTTGAAATAAGCCTGTTTATAGGAAGGACAATTGAAATAAAGAGGGCATTATATAAACAGCTTTTTCAATTTGCTCAAAAATATGATGTTGAAGTCACAAATATCAGGGTCACTCTTTATGAAATTGAAAGGGAAAACTGGAGCTTGACAGACGGACTGCCAGCAAGCGAAAAAAATTAAAAATTTTTTAGCGCTATTTCTCAAATACTGATAAATCCCGAGAACTCAGAGGACCGTAATCAGGGATATAACCTTTCCACCCAAGTTTGTGAGCAACTGCAAGTATGGTATCTGTATAGGGTCTGCTGGGATTATATTTCATTATAACTTTTTCCTGCTGTTCCCTTGAAATGCCGGGTTTCCATCCGTAATGGACAAGATAATTGGACATGCTTGCAAGGGCATCGTCAAGGATAAAAAGGTCAATCTTGTTGTCTTTATTGTAATCAACCCCGAATTTAAGGATATTTGACGGCATAAACTGGCATATCCCAATTGCTCCAAATATTGAACCCTTTACGCCAATTGGGTCAATATTGTTATCAGAAGCATATTGAATAAAAGATTTTAATTCATTATAGGCCCACTGGGATTTCTTTGTAACTTTTTCTGTTACGTTTGAATCAATCACATATTCCTGTGGCAGATATGGTCTAACCTGTTCCATATTGGAAGACATTGCCATGCTTGAAAGGATATTTATGGCAAGATCAGAGCCTACAAAATCACCAAAACCAGTCTCAACAAGAAGGATTGCAGCTTGAATTTCTTTGGGGACTCCATAAGCGTTTTCAACCTCAGCCATTAAGGAATTATTTATTTTAATGAAATTTCTCCCCCTGTTAATGCGGCTATCTTCCAAAAATTGGGCATAATTAAGTTTTTTTTCCTCATGGGTTATTTTTTTTGGCATTACCCTTGGGTTAAAAATAACTTTGGTGTTATTATAAATCTGGGATAAATAATTTTTATCAAGACCGTCCGCGGCAAGTTTATCAATGAGGGGAGTCCAGTCAAAACCCGATGATGACTTATATTTTGCAGCGGTGGTTGTTCCAGCGCATCCTACATTAAAAACAAGAAAAAATAACAATAAAAAACGAAATAAATTAAAATAATTCATAATAATTATCTATAGTCCCAAAAAAATTTTATCCAAGCCATCCTTCTGGTTTTGACTTGAGTTGTTTTGTTTCTGTTTTAAGGATAACAAAGTCTTCAGGATTTTTAATGGCATTAACAAGGAAATTTTTGTCTTCTGAAAATTTTTCCTTGACCTTTGCCACAAGCACTTTTCTGCTTACCCCTTTGACTTTCTCTGGATCAACAAAATTGCCGTTATATTTTATTCTATAATCAAGGTGAGGCCCGGTTGTTATGCCTGTCATTCCAACATATGCCACAACGTCTTTTTGGCTAACTTTAGATCCTTTTTTAATTCCATTGGCAAAATTAGACAAATGTGCGTAATAGGTTTCATATCCGCCATCATGTTTTAAGATTAAAATATTTCCGTAGCCACTTTGTGTTCCCGCAAAAATAACCTCTCCATCTGCGACAGCCCTTACTGGTGTCCCAACAGGAGCGGAAAGATCAATGCCGAGATGTGGTCTGCTGTAGCCAAGAACCGGATGTAATCTGTTGTTGGTAAATTTTGATGTAATCTTATACAATGGCAGGGGTGATTTTAAAAAGGCAGTCAATTTTGATTCGCCTTTTGTGTCGTAGTATCCTCCTGCGTTGTTTTCATGATCCTCATAGAAAAATGCATCCTGCTCTCCGTTTACTCCCCTGTATTTTGCGGCAAGTATCCTGCCGTAGCCAATAACTTGTTCACCTTTTTTATATCTTTCAAAAACAAGATCAAAGGTGTCTCCTGTTTTTACTTCCCTGTTAAAATCAATTTTTGATGCAAAAATATCTGCAAATGCAAGGGTTAGCTGGTCACCAAGACCTACCTTTGAAAAGGCTTCAAAAAGGGAATATTCCACAGCGCCGGATACTTTTACAACCTCTCTTTGAATTGTAACAGCCTCCTGAACAACCTTGAAATCAAAATTATCTTTATTAGCCACAACAACATATTGTTCAAAATCACCTCTCTCAAACACAAGTGACTCCAATTTTCCATCATATCCCATTGAAATCTTAAATTTATCACCGGGACGGCATTTTCTGAAATCAACATGTCCTGACATTTTTTTTACAAGAGCCTGAGAAATGGAGTCTGAAATACTATATTTTGCAAGCATATTTGAAAAAGTCTCGCCGGCCTCCAACTGGTCATAGAATTCCATTAAATCATAGTTTGACGAGACGACTTCCTGTTCTTCTTTTTCATTTTTTATTGACTGAAAAAATTCTTCCATCTCGTTTATGGTTTCTTTTTTTTCCTGTAAATAGGCAGTCATTTCATTTTCTTTCATTTTTTCAGCAATAAATCTGCTATTGCCTGCAAAGCTTAAAAACTGTAAAAAAACCAAAAAAATCATGGCATATATAGAAAATATTATATGTTTTTGTTGCATTTTATCTTTTTCTCCTGAGAAATTTCTTAATTAACAGCAAAAATATTTATGCTGTCTTTATAAATTTTATCCAGACATTTCTGTTTCTTGGCCCGTCAAATTCTGCAAAAAAAATCTTTTGCCATGTTCCAAGAAGCAGCCTGCCTTTTTCCACAAAAACAAATACCCCGGAGCCCATAAGGCTTGTCTTTATGTGTGAAGGAGAATTTCCTTCAAGATGTCTGTAATTAAAATCTGTTGAAATAATTTTATCTAAATAATTTATAATGTCTTGTTTTACCGCTGGGTCTGCGCCTTCATTAATTGTTATTCCTGCGGTTGTATGCGGGCTAAAAATATAAATAACCCCGTCGCTATATGTTTCCTTTGATATAACAGCCTCAATCTCACTGGTTATATCAATAAATTCTGCTTTATTATCTGTTTTGACAGAAATAGTCACCATTTATAAAGCATACAAATAAAAAAAAATATTTCAAGGTCTTATGTTTATAATTTTTAGCAAAAGGGATTAAATATCTTTTTTCATAACAAATCAGACACAAAATTCTCCTATCAGATTAAGTATTTCTTCTGTTTTTTCTTTCATTAATCCTGTATTGCCCCTTGATTCCACATTAAGTCTTAAAAGCGGCTCTGTATTTGAGCCTCTCAGGTTAAAACGCCAGTTTCCCATATCCATGCTTATGCCATCAGTATAATCAACATTATTTGACTGCTCCTGATAGTTTAATTTTATCTTTTCAATTGCCTCTTGTATATCCCGAACCTTTCTGTTTATTTCACCGCTTACAGGGAAGAGCTTCATTCTTTCCTCAATTAACTGGGATAACTTTTTATTTTTTAATGACATTATCTCAGCAGCCAGAAGCCACGGAATCATACCACTGTCGCAATATGCAAAATCCTTAAAATAATGATGGGAACTCATTTCACCGCCGTATATTGCATCTTCAAGCCTCATCCTCTCTTTTATAAAGGCATGACCGGTCTTGCTCATAACAGGCATGCCCCCATTTTTACTAACTATATCAATAGTATTCCATGTGAGCCTCGGATCATGGATAATCTTAATTCCCTTTTGTTTTGAGAGAAATGCCTCAGCCAAAAGCCCCACAAGATAATATCCCTCAATAAAATTTCCCTTTTCATCAAAGAGAAAACACCTGTCAAAGTCGCCGTCCCAGGCAATGCCAAGATCAGCATTATTTTTAAGCACAGCATTCATTGTTGCCTTTCTGTTTTCCGGTAAAAGAGGATTTGGTATGCCGTTTGGAAATGTCCCGTCCGGCTCAAAATTGATTTTTATAAATTTAACGGGCAGGCGCTTTGCAAGCCGCTCAATTATATCTCCTGCTGTTCCGTTTCCGGGATTTACAACAATTTTTAAAGGAGATAAATTTTTTAAGTCCACAAAACCCAAAATATGCCTGATATATTCTTCCTTATGGAAAAGCTTATGGATTTTACCTTTATTTTCAGATTTTTTTAATTGATTATTTTCTATTAATGCCCTCAGATTATGAAGTCCGCTGTCACCGCTTATTGGCTTTGAATTTTCCCTAACAAGTTTCATGCCATTATAATCTGCGGGGTTATGGCTTGCGGTGACCATGATGCCTCCGTGCATTTCATAAAAAAAAGTTGAAAAATACACCTCCTCAGTTCCGCAAAGACCAATATCATACACATCCGCGCCTCCGTCCGTTATACCTTCCGCCAACGCTTTCAGAAGCATGGGGCTTGAAAGACGCATATCCATCCCAAGTATTACTTTTTGGGGTGAAAAATAATTTGAAAAAGCAAGTCCTGTTTTATAGGCAATTTCTTCGTTAAGTTCTTCGGGCATCCTGCCCCTAATATCATAAGCCTTGAAACATTTTATATTTTCTGACATAATGTTATACCTCAGTATGGGAGTAATCCTGAAAATAATAAAGATTTGTGATAGAATTGTAAAGCAAATTTAATTATAATCAAATATAATATAGCAAGCTCTGATTAGAAAATATGAAATTGCTTCGCAACAATGCTCCTCGCAATGACAATGTCAGTCATTGCGAGCGATATCTAAGCAATCTCAAAATATATATTTTTAGAGCAACCCTATAGTAATCTCTGAATAAATTGTAAAAACCCTTTTCCAAAAATTTTAAAATTTTTGACGGGTTATAAATGGAAACTTTTTAAGATTTTAAAAAATTATGTCAATTATTACAAAATTTATAGTTTCAATATTTTTTGAAATTTTTTTTGCTGTATATTTCGGTATATTTGCGATACTTCTTGTGGTTCAGGTTTTTGACAAGCTTGATGAATTTATTAAAGCAAACGCTTCTTTTAAAGATATTTTTATATATTTTATAAGCCTTTCCCCATCATTATTCATTGATATTTATCCCCTTGTTTTTATCTTCAGTGGTCTTATTTTTTTCCTGTTTATTTCAAGAAGCAATGAACTTATTGCTTTAAGAACCCTTGGCATAAGACATCAGTCCATAATTTCGGTTTTTATTTTATTGGCAATTTTTTTGTCGTTTACCTCTATTTTTTTTGATTTTGCGGTTGTTCCAAAGGCAAACAAAAAAGTCAGTGAAGTTTGGTATGAAAAATTAAATAAAAAGGAAAAAAAAGGTGTTCTTCAGGGTGATTTACTTTTTTATAAAGGTGATAACCAGATATGGATTGCTGAAAGAATATCTCCAAACGCAAAAAAAATAAATAATCTGATAATTTTTAATACTGACGACAACAATACCACCACAGATGTTTTTTCCATTAAAGAACTCTCAAATATTAAAGGAAATGCATGGAAGGCATCGGATTTGTTTGAAATAAAAATTATGAGCAGTAATCAGGAATCTGATGGGAATTTTTCTTCCCTAACCAGATACAGTGAAAAAAATATTACTATTAAAGAAAAACCCAAAGATTTTATTGCATTAAGAAATCCAGTCTCAGAGCTTGGATTAAAATCACTTGTTTCAAGCATATTAAAATCAAGGGATTCCGGATTTATTAATAATGAAGCTGAAACAGTTTTTTTTAACAAACTTTTATTTCCTTTCTTATCCCTTACTCTTTGTTTTGCCCTTTTGCCTCTAATTGTTCCTGCAAGAAAAGATGCGATTGTGCTGACAATGGCAAAAGGTATTATTATTGCCACTTTTGCATGGGCAATATGGAAATTCAGCATTAATATCGGAAGATCAGGGAAAATTTTCTCATTAATTCCGTTTTTATCCATCCACTTATCATTAATATTCTTTGGAATTTTTAATTACAAAAAAATAAGGTTTTAATATTTCTGCAATTCAAAAATTTTAAATAAGTAATTGTCTGATTTGTTTTAGGGCTATTTTCAGAGATTTCCTTTACTTAATTTTTTCTAATGTCTTTATCTTTTCAGGCTTAATTACAAAAAAAGTCACAATCACCACAATCAAAAATATAAAATAAATTAGACTTAATGTGTCTAAATTAACATCAACATATAATAAACGGCCTACCCAATATTGGATAAAGGACTGACCATGCGCTTCCTGACCTCCTGCCTTCCTCAATTGGACTTCCCATGATGTCAGAGGGCAATATTTTCCAAGCGCAGCATTCAGGGTGACAAAACCAATCATAACAAGATGGATATAGCGGAAAAAAGGATTTCTTATCCACTTCCATTTGAAAAAATAACCAGTCCAAATTGCAAGAAGCCCTGAAATATTAAAAATAACAATTATAAAATGAAATATTAGGATTAAATCAGCTAAAATAATTGCTAAAGACAAATTTTTTATTTAATACCCCATTTTTTAAGTTTTGCGCCAAGGGTCTTTCTGTCAATGCCAAGTATCTGGGAGGCTTCGGTTTTATTGTCATGAACATCTTCAAGGACCTTTAATACATAAATTTTTTCTATCTCATCAAGGGGCATTAAATCAAAGGTCTCAAAGGGCTGCTGTTTTTTTTCAAAATGTTCGTCATCTTGAATCTCCTCTTTTTTATTATCTTTTTTTATCCAGAAGGTTGCGCCTGAAAGATCAATATCTTCAAGCTTAATAACATTTTCCCTTGCAAAGATTGTAAGCCTTTCCATCATGTTTTCAAGCTCTCTGATATTTCCGGGCCAATCATAATCACTTAAAAATTCCATTGCATCAGATGAGATATAAAGTCCTTTTTTGTTATACTTCTGGGAAAATTTCACAAGAAAATACTCAATAAGAAGCTTTAAGTCTTCTTTTCTCTCCCTTAAAGGTGGAACAACAATTGATACAACATTAAGCCTGAAATAAAGGTCTTCACGAAACTGCCCTGTTTTGACAAGTTCTTTAAGGTCTTTGTTGGTTGCGGCAATAATTCGTGTGTCAACCTTTATGGGGTTTGCCCCTCCTACCTTATAAATAATCTTTTCCTCAACTGCCTTAAGAAGCTTGGCCTGAAGTTCCATGCTCACATTACCTATTTCATCAAGAAAAAGCGTGCCTCCGCTTGCTATTTCAAATTTTCCGGTTCTATTTGAGGTTGCGCCTGTAAAAGAACCCTTAAGATGTCCAAAAAGCTCGCTTTCAAAAAGAGATGGAACAAGGGTGGCGCAATCAACTGAAACAAAGGATTTTGAATGCCTCAGACTTTTTTCGTGGATATATCTTGCCATAAGGCCTTTTCCTGTGCCGCTTTCACCTGTTACAAGAACGGTGGTGTCAGTTGGCGCAATTTTCTCTGCCTGTGAAAGGCATTGTATTATTGCATTTCCCCTACCTATTATCTTGACATCACCCTCTCGCTTTTTTAATTCTTCTTTGAGGTATATATTTTCAAGGGTTATTTTTCTTGTTTTTATGTTTCTGTTAACAGTAAGTCTCAGTTCTTCCGGCTCAAAAGGTTTTGAAAGAAAATCATTAGCCCCAAGCCTCATTGCCTCAACCGCATTTTGCACTGTTCCAAAAGCTGTTATTATAATAACAGAGACAATCTGGTCGGTTTCACGAATCTGTTTTAAGAAGTCCAAACCATTTACATCTGGAAGCTTCAAATCAAGAAGTATCAGATCAAAATCATATTCCTGCAATAAATGTGAGGCCTCTTCCCCGGTCGCAGCCTCATAAACCTCGAATCCCTGCCTCTTTAACACAATTGATGAACCGTCTCTAATGCCAGTGTCATCGTCAATAATAAGAATATTTCCCTGCATTATATTACCTTTATTGTATTAATGTTAAGTTGTAAGCAATAACTTAGAAGAATAATACAATTTTAATTTTTTTTCATTTCTTAAAACTTAACACTTTGTTTAACTTAAAACTTTATTAATGATTTAACGGCAAAAAAATTTCAAAACAAGTTCCTTTTCCAGGCTCGCTGTAGACATCAATCTTGCCGTTATGCCTCTGGATGATGCCAAGAGTAATGGAAAGCCCAAGCCCTGTTCCTTTTGTGCCCTGTTTTGTAGTAAAAAAAGGCTCAAAAATCCTGTTTTTTATCTCCTTAGATATTCCAAAACCGGTGTCTTTTATCTTTATAGTTATACCCTTTTTTTCTTCTTCAAATAATGTTTCTATTATAAGCGTTCCTGAACCTGCCAATGCCTCGCCTGCATTTATTATAAGATTTAACATCACCTGCTCTATTCCGCCTTTATCCCCCATAAAATGGGGAATATTATTATCAAAAAAAAATTTTACATCAATATCCTTAAAAAGAAGATGATTTTCAAGAAAAGAAAATACCTCAATAATCACCTGATTAATATCCATTGATACAAACTGGGTTGATGATGATTTTCCAAAATTTAAGAGTCCCTTTGCAATAATCTTGCATCTTGTCGCAAGTTTTACAATTTTGTCAAGATTTACTGACGCAAAGGAATTTTCCTTTAGGTCTTCTTTAATTAGGTTAGCATAAAGGAGAATGCCTCCCAAAGGATTATTAAGCTCATGCGCAATTTCACCTGCAAGCTTTCCCATTGCTGTAAGTCTTTCTGCCTGAAGATTTCTTTCTTCCCAGTCTCTCTGGTGTGAGATATCCTTTATTATTGACTGGAAAATAAAATCATCTTTATTTTCCTGACAAAAAGGTAATGTCACAACCTCCACATCTATGTGTTTTCCAGTTTTTGTCCTTGCTATAAATTTTTTAATACAATTTTTCTTTATCTCATTGGAATTAGTCCAGGGTAATAAAAATTCACCAATATGCCTTCCCTTAATTTCATCATCCCTGTTAAACCCAAGAAGTCTGAGGACATCGTCATTATAGGCAACAATAATATCATCAGAATGTAAAAAACAAGGAATATTGATTTCATTGAAAAAACTTTGATTTTTTTGAGATAAATTTACAGTAAACACTTATTTTCCGGATATTTTAAATTAATAAAAAAAATTTAATCTTCAGATAAATAAAATTATCGTCACACATCTTTTCTTTGTCAAGGACATTAACA
The DNA here is from genome assembly GCA_020720325.1 of Desulfobulbus propionicus. Lineage (GTDB taxonomy): Bacteria > Desulfobacterota > Dissulfuribacteria > Dissulfuribacterales > DYOW01 > DYOW01. The sequence goes on along the minus strand of DYOW01000012.1, from coordinate 3,046 downwards.
CCAGCAAGGAGCATTTGTTAAAAAATCATTTATTCTATGCTGTCTGCCGAATAAGATAACATACATTATAATGCAAAAATAATTGCATAAAAAAATAAAAAAAATCAAAATTTATATTACATTTTTTAAAAATCTGTGTTAAAAATATCGTTATAAATTTAAAAAATAAATTTTTTAGGGGATAATGTAATTAAAAATGAAAAAAATCCTTTTTGTTGACCCTAAAAATAGCTTTGAGCCTTGCAAATTATGGTTTCAAACCTCAATCCCTTTGATTCAAATTGAATCAATTTCTTACTTCCCTTCTAATGTCAATAACTTTGATCTTGTGGTGGCATCCAGTGTTCCTCCAAATGATATCTTTAAATATCCTCCTTTAATCCTGATAGATGAAAACATCTTAAATACAAACATCTTGCTTTATAACAGCGCTGATCTTATAAGATATACTGCAAAGGAACTTGAGATAAAACATATACTTTCCATGATTGACCCTCCTATCATGAGTGGAGAATTATCTAATCATTCTGTAGCCGAGATATTAAACACAATAAAAATGATCCCAAACAGAAAAAGATTAAGAATTTTTAAGCATTCCGGCAGGGGATGTATTTTTTTAGATAATGATGACCTGATTTATGCAGAATATCAGGGTAAAGATTCACACAGCGGGATCAATGCAATATCCTTTTTGCTTACCCTTAAATCAGGATATTTTGATGTAAGGGAAACCTTTTGCGCCCCTGAATTTTCCAATATAAGCGGCGCTGTTGATATTATCTTAAACACCTTAAAATATAGAGATGACAAGCAGGGACCAACTTCTTTTTCCGATTCAACCGACCAGTCACAAACTTTAAGTATAAAAAATATACAGGATAAAATAGACTGCATAAGTTCTGCCGCTATATTTTCCGAAGAGGGAAGATTAAAAGAAATAACAGATCCACAAGATAAAAAAATCCTGTCAGACTTAAACAATATAGTCTTTCCCAAATTATTACGGACAACCTCACTATTAAACATGGGCAGAATTAATGCGCTTGCCATTTCAACGGAGGGAGAATTTTTGGCTGTTTCAAACAAACTCTTTGACAGAATGTGTTTAAAAGGTGAATCGAGATGTGATCTTATGTCAAACTGCACAAAACTCCTTGAATTATGATAGATAATTTATACCCTATTATTTCCAACATAGATGAACTCGTTGCTATTTTCATAGCTGATGAAAACGGCAAAATAATTCAATCATCCCAAAAACACGACTCTTTCCATGACTTTGAAAAAGTAATAAAAATTATAAATGATTCCCTATCTGCTCTATCCGATAATATTTATCGCAAAAAAAACGAAATTATAATTTTTTTTGAAATGGGAACCCTTTATTTAAAGGCGCTGCCTCCAAAACAGATTTATCTCATATTAAACACATCAAAACCCAGCGCTTTTTCCTGTTTTGCAGTAAGGGATTTATTAAAAAAGATTGAATCCCAAATAATTGAAACCACACAATATGTTGAAAAGCCTGAGACCAGCTCTGTCTTGCTGCCCTTGTCTATTTTTCATCCTGTAGTGGATGTGTTATCAAGGCATTACGGGCCTGCAGCAAAATTAATGGTAAAAAAGGCTTTAAAGCTCTCTAATGCAACTTCTGAGGGAATCTACCGTTCAAAGCTTGAAACTTTTGATAAAATGATTGAAAATGAGATTATTGACATTCATCTGCGATCTAAGATCATGAAAAATATAAAAGAGTTATTGCGAAATTATTATTAATAGGAGATACAAATGCAATTAAAACTGAAAAAGATAAGCTTAAAGTATAAAGTCACTTTCTTTTTTCTCCTCATAGTATTTTTATCAGCAATTGGTGTGCGTCTAATCCTTGCTAAAGCCCAGACAACAGAACTTCTTGCGCAGGCTGAGGCGCTTTCAGCAGGAATAGACAATATTTTCCTTTTCTCCAAAGAAGCACAGGGAATCTGGCTTGAAAATCCTTCAAAAACGAGAGTTATCACCTTATCACAAAATGAAAAAGATAACTTAAAATTATACAGGATACATGATCCTGAGTTTTCTAAAATTATTGCTTCATTCTTTTATAAAAATTCTGAAATCATTATTAATTTTGGAGATGAAGCCGCCCGTGAGTTTTCCGCTCTTGAACCCTCATGGACTATTGAAGATAATACTCTTTCTTACAAAAGACCAATTGTCACCAATAAATCTTGTGTTGCGTGCCACAATAAAATGGGCGCTTCGGGTTTTCTTAAAGAAGGAGAAATATCAGGCTCTTTAACAATAAGAGTAATAGGTCAGAATTTTGAAGAAATCTTTCTGGACTTTGTAACCCCATGGAATATTATTGCCTTTATTATATCCATTATTTCAATGTACGGTCTTGTGCGCTTTGAAATATTAAACCCCTTAAATTTCCTTGCTGAAAAAGTTAAAGAAATGAGCCTGGGTAATCTTGACGTTGACCTTGGAGTTGGTGATATGGAGGAAAAAGATGTGGGGGATGAAATTGTAAAAGTTACAATAGCCATAGAAAGATTAAGAAAAAGCCAGAAAACTATGGAAAAAATGATGGAGGACGATTCCTTTGACCTTTAATAATAAGAACTTCATAAAGTAAAGACATTTGTAATTGTCTGAATCACACGGATTCACGCTCAATGACCACAGGCTCAGTGAGCGTGGTTACTGAGCCTTCCGAAGTATGCTGAAATGCCGATCACAGGATTACATGGAAAAAGAAGGAATGTCTGAACTTAAATTTTTGGAATTAAAGAATTAACTCAATTAAATGGCTTCCCTCTCCCCTTGTGGGAGAGGGTTAGGGTGAATGGATTTTTTCCGTGATTCAGACAAAAAAATTACGATATAATTATATAATTTTCTGATTTTTATATTTTAATCCAACAAAATTTTTATAAAATTGTAATTTTTAGAATAAAATTAACTTATTGCAATATAAGTTAAATTTATACAATTGTGTATATTCTACCAATTTGGCGCTATAAACACAATGAATATATATAAC
>DYOW01000085.1 GCA_020720325.1 Desulfobulbus propionicus | reverse complement strand
CATTTCTTATTTTTAACATACTTGACATTTTAGCATAAAGAACTTATAAATGGTAAAAATATTATTATTAATTTCGGAGGCTTTTTTTATGCCCATTTATGAGTATGAATGCGAAGATTGCCAAAAAGTGATTGAAAAATGGCATAGCATTAATGATGTTTCCCCTGATATCTGTGAATGCGGAGGGAAGCTCTCCAAAATAATCTCAAGGACTACTTTTCATCTTAAGGGCGGTGGCTGGTATGTGACAGATTATTGCAAAAGAAATTCAAATGACAGCTCCTGCGAATCTGAAAAAACATCAAAAAATCAGGATTCATCTGATAAATCAGCAAGCGTTTCAAAAGAAACTTCAATATCAGACGCTTCGGGCGCTTCTAATCAAAGTTCACCTTCACAAACTACTGCCGCACAAACATCTGTGACAACATAGAAAGGGAAAAAAATATGGCAAGACCTAAAAAATGCAGAATAGTTGAAGAATTACCCGGTGTCACTTACTTTAAGCCAAGGGGTGTTCCCATTCGTTATCTTAAAGAATATATACTTACCATAGATGAGCTTGAATCAATAAAACTTTCGGATTATTCAGGGCTTGACCAGGAGCAAGCCTCTGAAAAGATGGGAATTTCCCGTCAGACATTCGGAAGGATATTAAATGAGGCAAGAAAAAAAATTGCCAATGCTATTATTACCGGCGGCGCAATACGCATAGAAGGCGGAAATTTTGTCTTTAAAGATATGGAATGCGGTGACGAATGCTGTTCCAGGTGTGAAGATGATGAAGTCGAAGTTGAAGAGGATGAGGTAAAGTAATTTATTACTTATCCATTAAGTTCAAAGACAGATTAAATGATAAATGACACCACTGATTATGCGCTTTCCATAACGAATCTTTCAAAATCTTTTATTCATTATGGAAATAAGATTAATATTTTAAGTGAGTTAGAGCTCACAATTTCTCCAGGTGAGATAGTGGGTATTGTGGGGGCTTCGGGTGTGGGAAAAACCACTCTTCTTCATATAATTGGAACCCTTGACAGGCCTACCTCAGGAAATGTTTATTTTTTTGGTAAAGATCCTTTTTTGCTTGATGATAAAGGACTGTCTTTTTTCAGGAACAGGGAGATTGGTTTTGTTTTTCAGTTTCACAGGCTGCTTCCTGAGTTTAATGCCCTTGAAAATGTAATGATGCCTCTTATCCTTGCCTCAGAATCAAGGGAGCTTGCTATTGAAAAATCAAGATATATACTTTCTGAGCTGGGTCTCTCTGATAAGGAAAAATACAGAACAAGCCAGTTATCCGGTGGTGAGCAGCAGAGGGTGGCTCTTGCAAGGGCCCTTGTAAATAATCCAAGACTTATACTCGCTGACGAACCAACCGGAAATCTTGATGAGGCGACGGGTCATAAAGTGGCTGAACTTATTTTTTCTATTAATGAGCGTTTTAAAAATACAATGATAATAGTCACCCATAACCTTACCCTTGCAAAAAATCTTCATAAATGCGTGGGGTTAATGGATGGAAAGGCATTTCCCCTTGACCTTCATGAAATTGGTGATTTTGTAAAGATAAAAAAACAATAATTCTCTTGTTGATTTAATAAGAAAAAAAGGGTAGATTTTGTTGATAAAAAAAATGAGGGTTTCAGGATATGTTTTTAAATAAAATTAAAAAGTTTAAAAGAAGTAAGATTCATCTTATTTTCCTGTTATTGTTTATCGGATTTTTTCTTTTCTCCATTAGTGAGGTTTTAGCGCTTTCTCCGCAGAAAATTATCTTATTAAAACCAGTATATTTTGGTCCTAAGGAAAATGTCTCAATTGTTAATGAAATTGAAAATGAGCTTGCAAAAAGGCTTGAAAATAAAGGTCATGAAGTTATAAGGATGCTTTCCACTGCAAAAGAGCCTGACAAAGAATTTCTAGTAAAGATATCCAACGAGAAAAATGCGCAGTTTGTCATTTACGGCACAGCAAACCTGATTGGAGATAACCTGAGCCTTGATTTCAGGCTTATTAACTTACAGGATATGGAGCTTCCTCCTCTTATTGCCTACTCATTTGCGCCTTCTTCCCAGGTAATGTTTCTTACAGATGAAATTGAGGGAAAAATTGATAAAGGATTAAGAAGCAAAGAAATAATTGCTCAGATTAAGATAAAAGGCCATAAAAGGGTAGATATGGATGCCATAATGAAAGAGATAAAAACCAAGGAAGGTGAGCCTCTTGATATGAAAACCCTTTCATCAGATATCAAATCAATTTTTAAGATGGGATATTTTGATGATGTCCAGGTGGATATTCAGAAAGAACCCACAGGACAGGCGCTTACATTTTTACTTGTTGAAAGACCCGCATTAAAATCAATTAAGATAAAGGGCGCAAAGAAAATTAAAGAAGAAAAAGTAAGGGAAGTCCTTGATGTTAAACTATATTCTGTTATTAATGACAAAAAGAACCAGGAAAATGTCCAGAAGATTGAGGCATTGTATGCTGAAAAAGGATTTGCTGGCACCAATGTAACATATAAATATGAAAGAGTTACTGAAGAGGCTTCCAACCTTATTTTTGAGATTGAGGAAGGTGAAGAGGTGCATATAAAAAGTATAGAATTTTCAGGTAATAATGCTTTTTCTGATAAAACCCTCAAGGGACTTATGGAAACCTCTGAAAAACCTTCAATCTGGCTTCCCACATACAAAAACATTATGATGTTTATGAAAGGCGACACAAGTGTCTTAAAATCCGATGCCATGGAAAGGGATTTGGGAAGAATTGCAGCTTATTATCAAAATCACGGCTATGTCAATGCAAAGGTTGGAAATCCTGAGATTAAACGTGAAGATAAATCCTTTTATATAAATATCCCTGTTGAAGAAGGTCCTGTCTATACAGTTGGAAAAGTGGATATCACTGAGGATTATTTTAAGGACAAAGAAAAATTACTAAATGAACTCCAAATAACAAAGGAAAAAACATACAATCAGGAACAATTAAGAAAAGATATTATGAAACTGACTGATATGTATGCAGACCAGGGCTTTGCATATGCAGATATAAATCCTCTCATACAAAAAGATGATGAAAACAGAAAGATGAACATAGCCCTTGAGGTAAATACCGGGCCAAAGGTCTATTTTGACAGGATAGATATAGCTGGTAATTTAAGGACAAGGGATAAGGTAATAAGAAGGGAATTAAAAGTGGCGGAGCTTGAGCCATTTAGCGCCACTGGTCTTAAAAAAAGCAAGGACAGATTAAAAAGACTTGGCTATTTTGAGGATATTAACCTTACGCCAAGCAAGGGCAGCGAAGAAGATAAAATGAATCTTAAGGTTGATGTAAAGGAAATGCCCACAAGGTCTTTTAGCGTTGGCGCAGGTTACAGCTCGGTGGATCAGCTTATTTTAATGGGTGAAATAAGCCAGAGAAATTTTATGGGAAGAGGGCAGACATTAAATTTTAAGGGTATCCTTGGTTCCCAGACAAACAGGTTTTCTTTTGGCTTTAAGGAGCCTTACCTTTATGATTCAAGGGTGTCAATGGGTATTGATGTGTATAACTGGGAGCGTGAATACACTGATTATACCAAGGCAAGCACTGGTGTGGCATTTGAATTTGGTTATCCTTTTTGGGAGAACTTAAAGCTTTTTGCAGGTGTAAGAATTGATAATACTGAATTAAGCGATATTTTAGAGGATGCCTCACAGATTATAAAGGATTCTCAGGATATTAAGGCAACCCGTTCCTTGAGTTTATCAGGTATTTATGATACAAGGAATAACTTTCATCTTCCCACAAGGGGCTGGAATAATACTTTAAGTGTGGAATATGCAGGAGGTCCCTTTGGAGGAGACAGTTCATTCACCAAATATTACGGCGTGGTAAGTTATTATCATCCTTTAATAAAAGAATTTGTAGGCCACATAAGGGCTGGAGCTGGTTATATTACTGAAGGTGAGGATGGCAAACTTCCTATTTATGAAAAGTTTTTCCTTGGCGGCATTGACAGTGTAAGAGGTTATAAGTACGGAAATATCAGCCCCATTGATCCTAATACGGACGAAAGAATCGGCGGTGAATACATGGCGTTTTCACAGATAGAGACAATATTTCCTCTTATAAAAGACATGGGTATGCATGGAGTTTTGTTTTTTGATGCAGGAAACGTGTGGGAAGATAAAGGCGGATATCAGTTCTCAGAGCTTAAAAAATCAGTTGGTCTTGGTGTTCGCTGGATTTCACCAATGGGACCCCTTAGAATTGAATGGGGATACAATCTCGATGCCCAACCGGACGACGAAACCAGTAACTGGGAATTCAGAATGGGCGGCTCTATCTGATATGAAACAGGCATCTCTGTCTGAAATATCCAGCCTGCTTAAGGGGGAATTAAAGGGAGACGGCGATATACTTATTAAAGGTATTCAAGCCCTTGATTTTGCAGCTAAAGACGAAATAAGCTTTGTTGTTGGAAAGGCATATTTTGAAAAGGCATTAAATTGCAATGCCGCGGCGCTTATTATATCCAAAAAGGCAAATTTCCAGACGGAAAAGCCTCTTATCCTTGTTGATGACCCTTACCTTGCATATGCAGAGATTTCCACCTTTTTTTCCAAAGAAGAATGGAAAGCAAGGGGAGTATCCTCAAATTCGCATATAGGTGAAAATTCAACGGTTGATCCCAATGTTTCCGTTTATCCCTGTGTTTATATAGGAGACAATGTATCAATAGCCTCAGGAGTAACCTTATATCCCGGAGTTTTTATTGGTGATAATGTGACAATTGATACGGAAACCATTTTATATCCCAATGTAACAGTGTATAACGGCTGTAAAATAGGAAAAAGGGTGATTATTCACTCAGGCACGGTTATTGGAAGCGATGGTTTCGGATATGCAAGAAAAGGCCGGATGCATGTAAAGATCCCTCAGACCGGTATTGTTGTTATTGAGGATGACGTGGAAATAGGCTCGAATTGTTGTGTTGACAGGGCAGCTCTTGGAAAAACAATAATTGGTCACGGCGCAAAAATAGATAATCTTGTGCAGATAGCCCATAATGTTGTTATAGGCGCTAATACAATTATTGTCGCCCAGGTAGGTATCTCAGGAAGCTGTAAGATAGGCGAAAATGTCACAATAGGTGGGCAGTCCGGTTTTGTCGGGCATATTGAAATAGGCGATGGAGCAATGATCGCAGCCCAATCAGGCGTGACAAAGAGCCTTGCCTCTGGAGAAGTTGTGAGCGGAACCCCTGCAATAACCCATAAACATTTTTTACGTGTGGCAGGGGAGATGAAAAGGCTTCCAGAACTTTCAAAGGAAGTCAGGGCATTAAAGGAAAAAATTGAAGAGCTTGAGAACAAAATAAATAAATAAGCCTTTGAGTTTTTTTTTACGTATTTTTTTAATATCTCCATTCTAAATAAAGTAATTTTTTGAGGTAAATTTATGGAAAAAATTGAAATTGAGGAAATTTTTAAGTTTTTGCCACATAGATATCCCTTTCTTTTTGTTGATAAGATAATTGAAGTAAAACCTGGTGAAATGATAAAAGGCATTAAAAATGTAACTTTTAATGAGCCTTTTTTTCAGGGGCATTTTCCTGATAATCCGATTTTTCCAGGGGTATTGATCCTTGAGGCAATGGCGCAGACAGGGATTATTCTGGCTAAATATTCTGACCCATTGCTTAAGGAAAAACTCATTGTTTTTGCAGGGATTGAAGACGCAAGATTCAGGAAAAAAATAATACCCGGCGACCAGGTGATAATGGATCTTAAATTATTAAAAAAGAAGGGTCATATCTGGAAAATGGAAGGAAAGGCTTATGTTGACGGAAATGTTGTTGCGGAAGCTGTTTTTATTGCCGCAGTGACTTAGAAAAGAAGTTTTGAGCTGGAAAGTATCTGGTTTTAAATGTATGAATAAAAAACATCAGGAGATTTGATTTGGCTGAATTAGAAAATAATAAGATACACAGCGCTGCAATTATAAATAAAGGCGCAAAAATAGGTGATAATGTCTCAATAGGCCCTTTTTCAATTGTAGGTTCTGAAGTTATAATAGATGACGGAGTAAATATCGGCCCGAATGTAGTTATTGAGGGCAGGACAACAATCCATAAAAATGCGAGGATTTTTCAGTTTGCATCCATTGGCGCCTGTCCCCAGGACTTAAAATATGCAGGAGAAGATACTTCCACTGAGATTGGCGAAAATACTGTAATAAGAGAATTTGTCACAATTCATAAAGGCACTGCGCAAGGTACAGGCATAACAAAAATCGGTAAAAACTGCCTTATAATGGCATACTGTCATGTGGCCCACGACTGTCTGCTTGGTAACAATGTAATTATGGCAAATGGCGCCACAATGGGCGGGCATGTTGAGATAGGAAATTATGTTGTTATAGGGGGACTTTCCGCAATTCATCAGTTTTGCCATATCGGAGATTATGCATTTATAGGCGGGATGTCTGGCATAAATAAAGATATTCCTCCCTTTGTAAAGTACTGGGGCATAAAGGGAAAGATATATGGCTTAAATCTCGTTGGATTAAAAAGAAATGGTTTTACAAGGGAACAACTTGATAACATAAAAGATGTTTACCGTAAGGTATTTAAGGGTGATGAGCCGTTAACTCAGGTAACCAAAAGGCTGCTTGATGGAGAGAATCTTTCTTTGGAGGCTGGCATGTTTTTAAATTTTATAGCAAACGCAAAAAGAGGTGTTCCAACCTGCAGGGATGAATCTGAGCTTAACGGGGATTAAATCTCCATTTTTTATTATATATGGAAGCATTAAAAATCGGAATTATTGCAGGGGGCGGGCAATTTCCATTCCTTTGCACAAATAAAGCAAAGGAAAAGGGCTATAAGACATATATTATTGCCCATAAAGGGGAAACAGACCCTGAAATAGAAAGCCACGCTGACTTTTGTCACTGGGTTACCCTTGGTCAGCTTGGAAGCCTGATAAACACATTAAAAAAATGGGGAATATCCAGCGTTATTTTTGCGGGAGCCATTGAAAAAAAGAGGATTTTTAAGGATATAATCCCGGATTTCAGGGCATTATCCCTTTGGAAATCTTTAAGGGCGCATCATGATGACTCTATTTTAAGGGCTGTTTCAGGAGAATTATTAAAAGAAGGCATAGAAGTGTTGCCGTCAACATTTTTTTTGGAAAAACTCCCTGTATCCAAAGGTATAATTACAAAAAAGAAGCCTGATGACAACCAGATGGAAGACATTCTGTTTGGTCTTGATATAGCAAAAAAAATTGGCGAGCTTGATATCGGACAGTGTGTTGTTGTCAAGGATAAGTGTGTGCTTGCAGTGGAATGTATTGAGGGCACTGACAGGACAATAACGCGTGGAGGAGAGCTGGCAGGCGGGGGCGCAGTGATTGTAAAAATTTGTAAGCCTAACCAGGATAGCAGATTTGACCTTCCGTCCATTGGCTTAAAGACTATTGAGACCATGATAAGGGTAAAGGCAGGGGTTCTGGCGGTTGAGTCGGAAAAAACGCTTTTTTTTGATATGGAAAAGGCAGTTGAGTTGGCAGATAAAAACGGTTTTGTTATAATTGGCGTCTGATATGGAAAATTTAATAAATATTGCGGTTGTTGGCGTGGGATATCTTGGAAGATTTCATGCCCAGAAATATAAGGCTATTGAGGGCGTAAATCTTATAGGGGTTGTGGATGTAAATGAAAACAGGGCAGAAAATGTGGCAGAAGAGCTTAACTGTGATTATTACACTGATTTTTCAGAAATTATAGACAAGGCAGACGCAGTGTCCCTTGTTGTTCCCACATCAAATCATTACGAGATTGCAAGGGAATTAATCTCAACTGGCATTCACTGTCTCATTGAAAAACCAATCACAACCACTGTGGAACAAGCGGAAGAACTAATACAACTTGCAAATAAAAATAATGTTTTAATCCAGGTTGGACACATTGAGAGATTTAATCCCGCAATAGAATATCTTTACAAAAATATAAATTTTCCCCTTTTTATTGAGGCGCACCGCATTTCTGGCTTTAAGGAAAGGGGCATTGATGTGGATGTGATACTTGACTTAATGATACACGATATTGATATAACCCTTTCACTTGTAAATTCTCCTATTTTAGAAATAAGGGCGTCAGGCGCGCCTGTGGTCACAGATAATATAGACATTGCCAATGCAAGGATTATGTTTGAAAACGGTTGCACGGCAAATCTCACTGCAAGCAGAATATCTCTTGACCCAATAAGGAGATTCAGGGTTTTTCAGCCTTCGTTATATGTCTCAGCAGACTGCGCAAAAAGAGAGAACCTTGTTGTAAGGACAATGGAAACAGAAGACCCTTCTGCTTTATATAATCTTCCGTTTTCTTCAATTACACCTGAGGTAATAAAGCATGATGGAAAAGACCAGCTTGAAACAGAGATAAGGTCGTTTATACGCTCTATTAAAGGTCAGGAAAAGGTGATGGTTGATGGTGAGGCAGGAAAGGAAGCCCTGAGAATTGCCTTTGAAATATCAAGCCAGATATCGGAAAACATCAAAAAAGCATATTTTTTTAACAGTAATAAAAAAGGATAAATATTTTGGATAAAGATAAAATTTTATGGTGGATAATCATCGTATTTCTTGTGGGCTGGTTTTTTGTTATTTCACCGCAACTCCCTCAGAAAAGGTGAGGATTTAATCCTGACAGCCTTGTGGAACAGGGCGGAAAGTAAAATTTAATAATAAAGGTTTTTTTTGAAACTATCTTTAATAATTGAGCTTACAAAAAGGGATTTTGTAGAAAGGTATTCAGGTTCTACCCTTGG
>DYOW01000084.1 GCA_020720325.1 Desulfobulbus propionicus | reverse complement strand
GAGGGTTGGGGTGAGGGGAATAAATGTGTCACCCACTCTAAATCATATAAAACAGCAGTTAAACTATTTTTATAATTATAATCCATGAATATTTTGGTTCTTATGAGCGGCGGGGTGGACAGTTCTGTTTCCGCAAGATTACTACTTGAAAAAGGACATAAAATAAAAGGGTTATATTTAAAACTTTATGATGATTCTCAGTATAATTCAGTGGTTCAAAAAATTGCTGATAAACTCAGAATTGAATTAATTGAAGCGGACATAAGAGATGTATTTCAAAATAAAATAATTGATTATTTCATCAGCTACTACAGCAATGGAAAAACGCCAAATCCCTGTGTTTTATGCAACCACATAATAAAGCTAAAAACCGCCTTTGAAATAATGCAAAAACTAGGATTTGACGCAATTGCCACGGGTCATTACGCCAGAATTTTTAATGATTTATCTGATTCTTTCTTTATCCAAAAAGGCATAGACCCCAAAAAAGACCAGTCATATTTTCTGCATAACATCCCAAAAGAATTTCTTAAATTCCTCATTTTTCCCTTGGGTGATATGACAAAAGAGCTAACAATGGAGCAAGCCAAAAAATTTAATTTTACAGGTCATATTGCCAAAGAAAGTCAGGATATCTGCTTTTTAAAGGATGATTACAGGGATTTTCTCAAAAAAAATAAAGGCATGCCAGATAAACCAGGCAATATCATTGACCTGTCAGGAAAAATTTTAGGAAAGCATAAAGGTCTTTTATCCTATACAACTGGTCAGAGAGGAGGAATAGGCATCCCTGACGCAACGCCTTACTATGTAAAAAAAATAAATATAAAAAATAACACATTAATAGTTTGCAAGAAAAACGAATTATTTGAAAACAGTATTTCAATAAAAGATGTAAACTGGTTTATTCCAAAAGAAAGCGCAATAGGAAAGCTCTATGATGTTAAAATCAGGTATAAACACAAAGGCGAAAAGGCAATGGCAATAGAAAATGAAACATCGCCCGAAATAATAAAACTTAATTTCAAAGAGCCTGTTTTATCTCCAGCTCCCGGTCAGTTTGCAGTTTTATATGATAATGACATTGTAATCGCAGGTGGAGAGATATGTTAATTGGTGTTTATACCCTTGGATGCAAGGTAAATCAGTTTGATACCCAGTGTATAACCGAAAGCCTTTCCCACAAAGGTTTTGAAATACTTGAGGATGCAAAAAATGCCTCTTTATATATCATCAACACCTGCGCAGTGACATCAAGGGCATCATATCAATGCAGGCAAATCATAAGAAAAACCTTAAAACATAATGAAAAGGCAAAAATTATTGTGACTGGCTGCTATGCCCAGAATGAGCCAAATATTATACGGGATATTTCCAAAAACATTATTGTTATAGATAATTATTACAAAGATTATATATCTGAATTAATTGAAAAAAATCTGCTAATATCAAAAACAGGAAAAATTGCGGATAAAAAGGAATTTTTTCCGTATTTATTAAAAAATCCTCCTTTTAACAGGACTCGGGCATACTTAAAAATACAGGACGGCTGCGACAGTTTCTGCTCTTATTGCATTGTTCCATATACAAGAGGAAGAAGCAGGAGTATGGATGTCCAGCATATAATCAGACAACTGGAACAATATAGTAGCAATAATATAAAAGAGGTGATTTTAACCGGAATACACATAGGAAAGTATGGAAAAGACCTAAATAGCAACCTTTTTGAACTTTTAAGGCTGATAGTTTCTAAATTTACAGATATAAGATTTCGGTTAAGCTCTATTGAGGTTAATGAGATTACAAAAGAATTTATAAAATGGTCAGCGGGTCAGGATAATTTCTGCCCGCATTTTCATATCCCACTTCAAAGCGGCTCGGATAATATCTTAAAACACATGAACAGGCATTATCAAAGGGATTTTTTTGCAAATGTAATAAGGGAAATCAATTATGCCCTGCCATTCGCCTGTATTGGCTCGGATATTATGGTTGGTTTTCCCGGCGAGGACGCGCAAGATTTTTCAGACAGTTATAACCTTATTAAGGAGCTTCCTGTTTCATACCTCCATGTATTTCCATTTTCAAAAAGAAAAGGAACACCAGCGTATAATATTAAGGATAATTTAACAAAAGAAGAAAAAGAAAACCGCGCGCATCATCTATTAAATCTTTCAAAGGAAAAAAAATCAGAATTTTATCAAAAAAATATTGACAAAATCCGAAGATGCCTTGTGGAAAAAAAAGATAAAAAAACAGGATATTATACTGGTTTTACTGAAAATTATATACCTGTGCATATAAAAAATCAGACTCATGAATCTTTATGTTTGGAAAATCAGATAATAGAGGTTAAAATACTCGGTATTGAAGATGAAATTGTGATTGCAGAGATTATTTAAAGATGGCTGAATCACGGATTAATGTAGATACAAATTTTATAAAAAATAAAAGAATATAAATTTACCGACTATTTTCTAAATGAAGTTCTTCGCAAAAGACCCTATATTAAAAAAGAATGGCGCTATAAAATACTTGAAAACCCAATTAAATTTGAAAAGCAAGAAGGGAACAGATACAGGTTTTGGGGTAAAATTGAAGAATTTGACAACAAAATAATTAGAGTAGTGACATTGGAAGATAAATTAACCATACATAATGCATTTCCTGACAGAAGGTTTAAAGAATGAAATTAAATTATTACCCTGATACAGATTCTCTATACATAGACCTATCTGAAAAAACCAGCGCAGATAGTGTGGAAATATCAGAAGGAGTAGTTGTTGACTATGATTTGGAAGGAAATATTGTTGGAATTGATATTGATAATGCCAGCAGGAAGATTGCCCTTGACCAACTATTAATCAGCAAACTGCCTTTTGAACAAGAATTATTAAATGCTTAAAACTTTGGACAGCATATACACTAACCCTATAAAACTTATAAAAAATGCCAATAATTAAAGAAATAAAGATTCTACTCGAGATGATAAAGTTTGAGCACACCATCTTTGCCCTGCCCTTTGCCTATCTTGGGGCATTTCTCGGCGCAAATGGTTTTCCATCTTTTAAGGTTGCGGCTTTAATACTAATGGGAATGGTTGGAGGTCGCACCGCTGCGATGACATTTAACAGGATTGTTGACCTGCCTTTTGATGCTAAAAACCCCAGAACTGCCACAAGGGCGCTTGCAAAAGGCACAATTTCAAAAAATAAGGCATGGTTAATGGTATTTATATCCTGTTTTTTTTATTTTCTTGCAGCATATTTATTAAATCCACTGGCTATTATTGTTTCACCGTTTTTCCTTGCGATAATTTTGCTTTATTCATATACTAAAAGATTCAGTCAATGGTGCCATTTATTTCTTGGTCTTGCATTAGGTCTTTCCCCAATCGCAGGATGGATAGCGGTCACAGGAGCGCTTACTTCAATAACCCCGTTTATCCTTTCAATTGCGGTGATGTTCTGGGTTGGAGGTTTTGATATTTTATATGCGTGTCTTGACAGTGATTTCGATAAAAATATCGGTTTGAATTCAATTCCCGCAAAATATGGCATTAATAATGCCTTTAAGATATCAGCTTTTTGCCACAGTCTTTCTTTTTTATTTTTTGTTCTTATAGGCATGATAAATAAACTTGGTTTTATATACTTTACTGGTCTTTTTATAACGCTTATATTAATGATAATGCAGCGAAGGGTAATAAATCCTGATAACCTGGAAAAGATGAACATGGCTTTTTTTACCATGAACAGCATGATTAGCATTGTGATTTTTGTTTTTACTGTTGCAGCGCTTTTTGTGAAGTTTTAGGTGAGCTGCACTGATTTTGTTGTTGTCTGATGCCGGGAAGGAAAGGGTAAAGATTCCACTTTGGCAACATTCCAGACACCAAAATATTGTATTACCTTTGGTGATTTCCCCAATATTTTGTATACCTAATTACCTCGTTATTGCTAAAAATTTGAAAATTTTCAATATGCAAAACTGGAACTTTTTCAATATATTGAAGTATATTATAATCTTAGAAAAAGGCATTCTTCCAACGGCTATGAGTAAATATATCTCAAATGCTGCTTAACTGCGACTACACAAAAACTGAGAAGAATCATTTCAACTTAACCCTTCTTCTTCAAAAGACTCTGCGTTTTTAACCTTAATCCCTGTAATCTTATAAAACCCTCCGCATCTGCCTGCCTGTAAACGCTGTCAGCCTCAAATGTGGCGATATCAGGTCTGTAAAGGCTGTTTTCTGATTTTCTTCCCACAACATGGCAATTGCCCTTGTATAATTTGAGCCTTACCACGCCTTTAACCATCTTCTGTGATTCATCTATAAGTTTTTGCAGGAGTTCCCTTTCAGGCGAATACCAGAATCCGTAATACACAAGCTCAGAATATTTTGGAATAAGCTCTTCCTTTATCCTCATAACCTCACGGTCAAGGGTTATGGATTCAAGAGCCATGCGGGCTATTCTTAAGATAGTTCCGCCTGGAGTTTCATACACCCCTCTTGATTTCATTCCCACAAAGCGGTTTTCCACAAGGTCAACCCTTCCTATGCCGTGTTTTGCGCCGTATTCATTAAGTTTTGAAAAAAGTTGGAAGGGTTCAAAGCTTTCAGCATTAATTGAGACAGGGTCTCCGTTATTAAAATATATTTCAATATAATCAGGCTTATCAGGGGCATTTTGGGGATCTGTTGTCCAGGTAAACATATCTTCCGGCGGCTCTGCCCAGGGGTCTTCAAGGATTCCGCCTTCATAGCTAATATGCAGAAGGTTTGCATCCATGCTGTAAGGGCGCGCTTTTGTGACAGGCACATTAATTCCCCTTGATACGGCATAATCAATAAGCTTTGTCCTTGAGTTTAAGTCCCACATCCTCCATGGCGCGATAATATTTATCTGGGGATTTAATGCCATGTAAGTTAGTTCAAATCTCACCTGATCATTGCCCTTGCCTGTTGCGCCGTGGCTTACTGTGTCTGCCCCATATTGTTCGGCAATTTTTATTTGTTCTTTTGCGATAAGTGGTCTTGCTATGGAGGTGCCAAGAAGATAGACGCCCTCATAAAGAGCGTTTGCCCTGAACATTGGAAATATAAAATCTTTTACGAATTCTTCTCTGAGGTCTTTAATTTCCACATGGCTTGCGCCTGTTGCAAATGCTTTTTCCCTGACTTTTTCCCAGTCTTCCTTTTGCCCGATGTCAGCGGAATAGGCAATTACAGGACAACTGTAAGTATCCTGAAGCCACTTTAATATCACAGATGTGTCAAGACCACCTGAATAGGCAAGAACAATTTTATTGATATTTGAATCCATTAATAATCCTTAAAATAATAATCATTAAAATATTTAATATTTTTGTCTGTATTATTTCCCCCTCACCCTAACCCTCCCACAAGGGGAGAGGGGATTATTAGGTGATGAGCTCCCTGGAAAAGAGCAAAATTTATATAAATATTTGTGCCCGTAAAGAAAGGAGGAAATATATAAACAATTCGTTTTTATAACACCTCGCCATTTATGGAAGATCGTTCACTCTCCCCTTGAGGGTTAGGGTGAGGGGAATATAATAACATAAAAACTAAATTACAACCCCATCAGCCACTCAATAATTGCCATGTGGGTGTACATCTTATTTTCCGCCTGTTCCCATATCCTTGAATTTTCCCCTTCAATAACATCATCTGTTATTTCCTCACCTCTGTGCGCAGGAAGGCAATGAAGAACAATGCAGTCATTTTTGGCAAGGGCAACAAGCATGTTATTCACCTGAAAATGTTTGAATGCCTCCTTTTTTTCTTCTTTATTTTCCTCGCCCATGCTTAACCAGACATCTGTATTAATAACAGATGCGCCTTGCGCGGCAAGAAGTGGGTCATTGCAGACAATTATAGGAGCTTTTGCTTCTTTCATTGCATTTTCAAGAATATCATGCCTTGGTTCGTATCCGCAAGGTGTCGCAATATGAAGTTCGAATCCGAGTTTGGAGGCTATCTGAATCCATGAATTACAAACATTATTTCCATCGCCAATCCATGCAATTTTTATTTTACTTAAATCATCGCCAAAATTTTCAACAACTGTCATGACATCTGATATTGCCTGACATGGGTGATAAAGGTCTGTAAGTCCGTTAATAATGGGAATAGATGACCTTTTTGCCATTTCTTCCACAATGCTCTGGGCATATGTTCTTATAACGAGACAATCAAGATAGCCGGATAATACCCTTGCGGTATCGCAAATAGGTTCTCCCCTTGAAAGCTGAAGGGATTGAGAAGTCATAAAACAAACCCCGCCACCCAGTTTTATCATGGCAGATTCAAAGGAAATCCTTGTTCTGGTTGAGGGTTTCTCAAATATCATTCCAAGTATCTTGCCCTGGGCTTTATAAGAGATATCCTTGCCCATTTTGTTTTTGTAATTAATTGCGGCTTTGATTAAAAGGGTGATTTCTTCTGTTGTAAGATCATCTAATGACAAGAGGTGTCTGATTAAACCTGACATAATCCAATTCCTTTCCTTTCTTTTTTATTAATGTTGACACTCAAATTTTAAGTAATTATTAAAAACAGTTAAAAAATAGTTTATTTCATCATTTTTGATTATTAAAGGCGGCAAAAGCCTTAATATTTTTTCATGGCTCACTATTGTCAAGATTCCGTTTTTTATAAAATAATCAGTTAGTTTAGGTTGAGGAGCATTAAATTCAACGCCGACAATAAGGCCTTTGCCCCTGATTTCTTTTATCATATCAAAATTTTTAGCCATTTCCTGAAGTTTTGCAGTGATTAAATGTCCTTTTTTCTGTATCTCAAAAAGAAATTCAGGATTATTGATTATTTCAAGGGCTGCCTTTGAAACAGCGCAGCAAAGAGGATTTCCGCCAAAAGTTGAGGCATGGGAGCCTGGTGTGAAATGCTTCATTATATTATCAGTCGCAAGCATTGCCCCGATGGGAAGGCCGTTTCCAAGCGCCTTTGAAAGACAAAGGATATCCGGAACAACAGGGGTCTGTTCGTAGGCAAAAAGAGTGCCTGTTCTTCCAAGACCAACCTGCACTTCATCAAAAATAAGGACTATACCTTTTTCATCTGCTATTTTCCTGATTTCAAGCAGATACTCGCTGCTAAGAGGTCTTACCCCTCCTTCACCTTGTATGGGCTCAAGCATTATTGCGACTGTATTGTTATTCACTGCAAGTTTCAGTGAATTTATATCATTAATCGGGACATGAATAAATCCGGGCAAAAGCGGTTCAAAGCCTTTTCTGTAAACCTGTTGACCTGTAGCGGAAAGCGCGCCCATTGTTCTTCCATGAAATGAACCTTCAAGGGCAATTATTTCATGACAATTTTCACCTTTTGTCTCATGTCCGTATTTTCTTGCAAGCTTTATGGCAGCCTCAACTGCCTCAGCGCCTGAATTACAGAAAAACACCTTATCAGCAAAAGAATTTTTTGTAAGTATTTCAGCAAGCTCTATCTGAGGCTGATTCCAGTACAAATTTGATACATGAATAAGTTTTTCAGCCTGCTCCTTAATTACCTTTGTAATTTTAGGGTGGCAGTGGCCAAGGGAACAAACAGCAATGCCTGCGACCATATCAAGATATTTATTGCCATCTGAATCCCATAAATAACATTCCTCCCCCTTTACAAGTGTAAGAGGAAATCTTTTATAGGTGTTTGCAATGTTTTCAATCATTTTTAATAAATCCGTTTTTTATTGTTATAGTATTATTCTGTTATTTCCGTGCCTATTCCTTTGTCTGTAAATAATTCAAGCAATATGGAATGGCTTTTTCTACCGTCAATTATATGCGCCTTTTTAACACCTTCTTTGATTGCCTTAAGACATGCCTTTAATTTGGGTATCATACCCCCTTTTGCAATGCCTGAATCAATGAGATACTGTGTTTCTTCCGCATTAAGAGAATGTATCATTTCCCTGATAATATTTCCATCAGGGTCAGCGCCCGTCTCCTTCATTACCCCTTCCACATCAGTGAGCAAAAGGAGTTTTTCAGCCTTAAGTTCACCGGCAATCGCCCCTGCCACAAGGTCTGCGTTAATATTACAGGCAAGACCATCGGGACCCACACCCACAGGAGCTATCACAGGAATAAACCCGCTGTTTTCAAGGGCGCTTATTACTCCTGCATTAACCCCGGATACCTTTCCAACCCTACCTATATCTATAATTTCAGGGGGTCTTTCATCACCGGAATATTTATATATCTTCATAAGCTCGGCTTGTATCAGATTTCCGTCCCTTCCTGAAAGCCCAACTGCCTTGCCGTTGTTTTTATTTAATAATCCAACGATTTCTTTATTTATTGTGCCCACAAGAACCATTTCAACAACGCTCATGGTCTCTTCGTCAGTAATCCTCTGACCTTCAACAAAAGAGGGTTTTATGCCCATTCTTTCCATTATCTTATTTATCTGGGGGCCGCCGCCGTGCACAATAACAGGATTAATCCCCACATATTTCATAAGTATCACATCAAGGGCAAATTCCTTTTTAAGGACTTCATCAACCATGGCATGTCCGCCGTATTTGATTACAATGGTTTTGCCGTAAAATTTCTGGATATAAGGCAAAGCCTCAATAAGAACCTGTCCCTGAATATCAGCTTTCGAAAAACATTCTGAATTATTATTTTGTTCCATAATCTTTAAACTTTTATTTTTCTCAAATTATTTAAAACTATTTTATAACCAAAAAAAATTATAAAAAATTGTAATTATAACTTATTATAGAATTTTATGAAAGAGTTTAAAAAAAATTATTTTAAAAAAATAGCTCTATATGATTTTTAGTGGGTATATCACCCCTTGCCTCTTTTAACACCCCTCACCC
>DYOW01000083.1 GCA_020720325.1 Desulfobulbus propionicus | reverse complement strand
TTTATAGTTTGAAGTCAATTTCCATAATTTACCCACTATATTTCATATAGAGCCTCTTATTCTAAGTCCCTGTCAAATTCCCTGAAGTTATGGGAAAGCGGATAGCGTCTTCCATATCCAAATGCCTTTGAAGTGACTTTAGGACCAATTGGCGCCTGTTGTCTTTTATATTCGCTTTTTCTTACAAGGTTAATCACTTTTTTTACAACCCCTGCTTCAAAACCATTTAAAATTATCTCACCGGCAGAAAGACCTTTTTCTATAAAAAGATAGAGTATCTGGTCAAGAATATTGTAGGGTGGCAGATCATCTTCATCCTTCTGGTCGGGTCTTAGCTCTGCTGAGGGCGCCTTGGCAAAGCATCTTTCAGGGATAAAATTTTCTATTTCCTGATTTATGTATCTGGCAATTTTATAAACCATTGTCTTTGGAATATCTGATAAAAGGGCAAAGCCTCCCACAAGGTCACCATATAGTGTGCAGTATCCCACAGCCATCTCTGATTTATTTCCAGTTGAAAGCACAAGGTGTCCCATTTTATTTGATATTGCCATAAGGATATTTCCCCTTATTCTTGCCTGGAGGTTTTCTGTTGTAAGGTCAATGTCAACTTTTTGAAAGACCCGTGAGAATGCGTCAAGATAACTTCCGTACATAGGGGTGATTGGAATGGTTGTAACGGAAATTCCAAGCTTTTTTGCGAGTTCCTGCGCGTCAATAATACTTTCCTGAGAAGTAAAGGGAGAGGGCATGATAACGCCAAGGACATTTTCTCTGCCAAGGGCTATTCTTGCGATTGTTGCGGTGAGAGCTGAATCTATGCCGCCGCTTAAACCTATCACTGCCTTTGTAAAACCGCAACTTTTGGTGTAGTCCCTGAGACATAGGGATAATGCCTGAAGCAAAGACCATTCTGTTTCAGAAGGATTTATTCTGGTATCACCTTTTTTTGAGGATAGGTCAAAGTAAATCAAATCTTCCTCAAATGCCTTTGCGTGGGCGAGTATTTCTGCTTCCGGGGAAATAACCAAAGAATTTCCGTCAAAAACAAGCGAATCCTTTCCTCCAACATTATTAACATATATAAAGATTTTGCCGGTATTTTTTGCATGATTTACAAGAAGTTTTTTTCTCACATCATATTTGGAGAGTTCATATGGAGACGAAGAGATATTTACGAAAAAATCAGGCGTATTTTTCATGAGATCGCATATTGGGTCAACACCATAAAGTCTTCTCGGGAGACAGACATTATCATACCAAATATCCTCGCATACCGTTAAACCTATGGTTTTACCCTTAAAAATTAAGGGATCTCCTTTTATGCCAGGTTCAAAATACCTTAGTTCATCAAATATATCGTAGGTTGGAAGGAGTTTTTTTTCCTGAGTTCCTGATAAAATACCGTTTTCAGCAAATAATGCGGCATTAACAAGGGGTTTACCCCAGTCTCTTGTATTTTTTATAAAGGCGCCAAAGATTACAGCAATTCCGCAAATTGATGAGGTTAGTTTATTAATTGCCTTGAGGTTTTCTTCAACAAAATAATTATTTTCCAGAAAATCCCTTGGTGGATAGCCGCTAACTGACATTTCAGGGAAAATACATAAGTCACAACCGTTTTTTAAGGCTTCATCAGAAAAACTAATAATTTTGTTGATATTGCTGTTAAAATCACCAATAACTGTGTTTATTTGCGCAAGAGCAATTTTCATATTGTGTTAAATGATAGTGTCTTTTGTTTTTTATAAAAATTATGGGCAAAGAAGTTTAAAGCCGATTTCTTCAATTTTTCTCATGGCGTCATTGTCAACAAGCTCAAATAAGATTGCCTCCATAACGTGCCAGACTCTTACTCCTGTGCGAATGCAACCAACAGTTGTTTCGTCCTTTCTTCCACAGGCAATATGCATATGCAGGATGGGATGTCCTGATTCATCTGGAAAAATTGTTCCTGTGCCTGTAATCTCATTTGCTCCCAAAAGTTCTTTTGTCATAGGAATTGCAGGAACAGCATCACCGTCTTCGGGTCCCACAACAAGCCTGCTGTGTGTGTCAGCTCCGCCCAGAATAATTAACGCGGCTCTTGTCACATTATGTTCTCTTGCAAAACTTTCTATGGTTTCATGAACTATCTCGTTATGTTCAAGCCTTATTACAAATATCCTGCCCTGTTTAGCCTGTGAGTATTTCATAAATTAATTTCCCCGTGATTTTTTATATAAATTATACTGAAATTATTAATTTACAAGAAATAAATTGGTTTTATATGATTTATATTTGAGCCAGGTATAAAAAGGAAAATCCCCCTTAATCCCCCTTTTACAAAGACGGAAATTTAATAGCAAAACTTATTTTTTTCTTTTTAAAAAGAGGTATTGTTACTGTGCTGTATAGTTTTTCAAGAATATTTAAACAATTTACCCTATAAAGATAAAAAAGCGGAGAAGTATCGACTATAACAGTTTCAGGCATTATTCATATCCTGCGCAAGTTCTTCTGTCTTTAAGTCAAAAATAGAAACACCGTATTGGGAAAGAGACTGAAGAAATGAAATCCTGCTAATCCCTGCAAGCTGGGCTGCCCTTCCAGATGAGAGTTTGCCCATCTGATAATATTTTAGCGCTGCAAGCATTCGTATTTCCTTTGAAAGTTCCCTTGTTGTTTCTTTTGATGAAATAAGAATTTCCTCAGGAATTTCTAAGACAATTTTTTCCATTTTGTGCAACCTTTTTTTATAATTTTAAATTAATTATAGCAATTTTTTGAATTTTTTTCTTGCAAAAAGTTAATAAATAGTATTAAAATATAAAATTTATTTTTAATATAAAATTTTTATTTTTCTTTTTGTTACAATAAATTAACATAAATTAATTTTTTTATTATAAATTCATTATAATAAAAATTAATCAAAATAATAAGGTAATAAAGTGAATTTTTTACAACCTTTTGAGAAAATAGGGGAGTTGGCATTAGATAAACTGGCTTTTGCCGGCAGAATGGGGATTTTTCTTGCCATGAGCATAAAAAATCTTTTTTTGCCTCCGTATAAGCTCTGGCCTGTTATTAACCAGATAAACTTTATTGGCTCAAAATCAGTTTTTGTTATAATGTTTACAGGCGCTTTTACCGGGATGGTGCTTGCGCTTCAGGGATATTATGCTTTAAGGCAGTTTGGATCAGAGGGCGCTCTTGGCTCTGCTGTGGGATTAAGCCTTATAAGGGAGCTTGGACCTGTTTTAACCGCCTTAATGGTGACTGGCAGGGCAGGGAGCGCAATATGCGCAGAAATTGGCATTATGAGAAATTCCGAACAATTAGACGCTCTTGAATGTATGGCTATTGATCCTTTCAAATTTCTTATTGTTCCCAAATTTATAGGCGCGCTTATCTGTCTTCCTCTTTTAACCAGTTTTTTTGATTTTATGGGTGTTTACGGCGGATATGTAATTGCTGTAAAACTTCTTGGCGTAAATGAAGGCGCATATTTTCAGGGGATGTTTAAGAGTGTTATCTGGGATGACATAAATATGGGGATTATAAAATCCTTTTGTTTTGCCGTGATTATCATCTGGGTATGCGCAGGAAGAGGATATTTTTTACATTTTGAAAAAGAAGGTTTTGGAGCGGAAGGAGTTAGCAGGGTTACTACAAAGGCAGTTGTTATGTCCTCTGTGGCAATTCTTGTCTGGGATTATCTTATAACATCAATGCTTATATAATTTTTGTCATTAATTATGTCTGAAAAAGAAAACATAGTAATTGAAATGAAAGGTGTGAATAAGTCCTTTGGCAAACAAAGGGTCTTAATAGATGCAAACCTTTCAATTCTTGCAGGCAAAGTAACTGTTATTGTAGGGGCAAGCGGACAGGGAAAGTCTGTTGCCTTAAAACATATGCTTGGACTTATAAAGGCTGATTCAGGGGAAGTTCTAATTTACGGAAATGACATAAAAAAAATGAATAAAGCAGAGCTTTATCATGCAAGAATGAACTTTGGAGCGCTTTTTCAGGGAGCAGCGCTTTTTGATTCAATAACTGTATTTGAAAATGTTGCCCTTCCTTTAAGGGAAAGGACAAAACTTTCTGAAAAACAAATCAGGGAAAAGGTTTTGGAAAAGATTGACATGGTGGAACTTGAGGGTTCTGAGGATAAATATCCCGCTCAGTTAAGCGGTGGAATGAGAAAAAGGGTTGGACTTGCAAGGGCGTTGGTTCTTGACCCGCAGATTCTTTTTCTTGATGAGCCAACCACTGGTCTTGATGTTAAAATGAGCAAGGAAATTTACCGTCTTATCTATAGCCTTCATAATAAATTTAATTTTACGTCTGTTATTGTAAGCCACGATGTCCCAAAGATATTTAAGCTTGCAGATTATGTCGCTTTAATGGCAAATTCAACGGTTCAGGGACTTATGACGCAGGAGGATTTTCAGCTTTCGCCAAATCCTGTTGTGAAGGATTTTATTGAAGAAATTATGGGAAAGATTTATAATTCAGGGGTTTGACTATGCAAAAATTTAATGTGGAAGCAGCGGTTGGAATTTTTTTAATCGCAGGTTTTTTGAGTTTTGCCTACATTGCCATAAAAATGGGAGATATAGGTTTTATAGGCGGTGATAACTATCCTATTCAAGCTGTTTTTACCAATGTATCCGGTCTTAAACCAGGCGCTCAGGTGGAAATGGCAGGTGTAGCTGTTGGAAAGGTTGATGAGATAAAGATTAACCCTGATACATATCAGGCTGTTGTAAAAATGATGGTTAAAAAAGGCATTAAAATACAGGATGATTCCATTGCCAGTGTAAAAACCGCAGGAATAATCGGTGATAAATATATAAAGATAAGCCCGGGCGCTTCTGACGTTATTTTAGAGCAAAATTCAGTGATAAGGGACACTGAATCAGCCCTTGACCTGGAAGAACTGGTAAGCAAATATATATTTGAAAAAAAATAAGAGGAGAAAAGGGATAATTTATGAAAAAATTTGTTTTTTTATTTTTCTTTTTAATAGGTTTGACATTAACCGCCCAGGTGGTTTATTCCCAGCTGACACCTGTTGACACCATTCAGCCTGCTGTAAATAATATTATTGAAATATTAAGAAATAATAAACTGGATTCTTTGGTAAAAAGAGAGAAGATCAAGGGTATTATTTATAAGCATTTTGACCTTGAAGAAACCGCAAAAAGGGTGATGGGAGCTAATTGGAGGCAGTTGTCCCCGGAACAGCAAAATAAATTTACTGGTAAATTTAAAGAGCTAATGGAAAATTCGTACGTGAATAAGATTGATGCATATGCAGATGAAGAAGTTATTTTAAATAAAACCCAGATACAGGACAGATATGCAAAGGTTGACGGTATTATTAAGGGAAAAGCAAATGATATTCCTATAAGTTTTATAATGCTCAATAAAAATTCTTCATGGATGGTATATGACTTTATTGTTGAAAATGTAAGCCTTGTAAGCAACTACAGAACCACCTACAACCAGGTTTTTACAAGAGAAGGTTTTTCAAAGCTTATGGAAGAAATGGATAAAAAAATAACAGAGTTAAAAAACACAAAATTTTAGTAAAATCAACAAAAAATGAACTCAGATAGTCTTGATTCAACGAAATTGTCCCTTTGTATGTCTGATTATGAATGGGAACAAATTTTGGTATTTTTTGAAAAAAAATTTTTTGCAGAAAATGAAATAATTTTTAACGAAGGAGATAGCGCTGATTTTGCTGCATTTATCCTTTCAGGAAGTGTAATAATCAAAAAAAGGACAGAATTTTCTGATAAATATTTTGTGCTTTCCATACTTGACAAAGGTTCGTTTATAGGCGAAAATTTTCTTGTGACTTACGGTGAAGCAAAAAGAAATGTGTCTATAATAGCAAAAGAGTCAACAGAACTTGCTTTAATTGACAGAAAAGGCTGGGCAAAGTTATTGCATGATAAGCCTGATTTGGCAAATAAGATGTTGATTTTTTTACTTTACGCCATTTCTTGCCGATTGTCTTCAATGAATGAAAGACTTGAAGCAATGTTTTAATCTAACAAAAAGGGGATTTTAATGAAAAAGCTCATTTTATCAATGTTTTTAATGTTAATTTTACCGTTACAGGCATTTGCTGTTGAATACGAACTGCCTCCTGCTGACGAACCTTTTACCCAACAGGTTGAGCCTATTTCCGACCCAATTGAACCTTTCAACAGGGTGATGTTCCAGGTCAATGACAAACTTTATTATCTTGTGATTAATCCTGTCGCTCATGTGATAAGGCATATAATACCAGAGCCAGTGAGAGATTCCGTTTCAAATGCATATTCAAATCTCCTTGCGCCAATAAGGATAGGAAACTGCCTTTTTCAGGGAAAACTTGTTGATGCAGGTGATGAATTCTCAAGATTTTCATTAAATTCAACAGTCGGCATACTTGGTCTCTTTGACCCTGCCGCAAAATATTTTGACCTGCCCGAAAAAAATGAGGACATGGGGCAAACCTTTGGCTCATATGGAATTGACCATGGTTTTTACATTGTCCTTCCTATAATCGGACCAACAAGTTTCAGAGACGGTATGGGAGATATAGGAGATATTTTCATAAACCCTTTGACATATCTTGTTGACTGGGATGTTCATGCAGCCATAAGGGGTGGGGATATTGTAAACTATTATTCGCTTAATCCAAGAGCTTATGAGTCAATGGTTCAAGATTCCATAGACCCTTACACCACGGTTAAGGATGCTTATACACAGTACAGAAAAGCGCTTGTGGAAAAATAAGACAAATATTAATCCCCCTTTTACAAAAAAAAAGGAGATTAATATTTGTTTATAAAGCAAATTTATAAAAATTCAGAATTGAATCAGAAACAGACTAACTGTCTGTATAAGATTTAGCCTCAGCCAAATCTTCTGGTTACGCAGTTATTTCCCGAAGGTGTGGAATTTTTTGCAGAATCTCCACAGTTACACTGGCTTGAAAATCTTGAAATTTGTTTTTCCACATTATTGTCGCCGCAATGAGGACAATCCACCTGATTTGTGTCAGAAGAAGAAAATACAAATTTTTCAAAAAATTTTTGACATTTTTTGCAAACAAATTCGTAAATAGGCATTTTTTATTTCCTTTATCTTTTATTTTTATTAATGTTTGATTAATAAATTTAAGAATTTTTATCAATTTGTCAAGATATGGAGAAAATAAATATCTATTGTGCCATAATAGCTCTTATTATAATTGATAATCGTTAAAAAATCAAGATAAGTTTTTTATTTTTAGTTTTTAAAATGCTGAAATTGTGTATAATAGGAAATTTTAGCGTAATATGCAAAGGTTGCATATTTATAATATTTCAATTTTTTTAATTTTTAAAAATTATTGTTAATTATTAATAATCTAATAATCTTAAAAAAAAATTGTCCGAATCTGTATTAAACGAACTTGCTGAATGGACAGAATTAAAAAAAAGAAATGGAGGCTGTTATAATGATATGTCCCAAATGCAATTATCAACAAAATGAAAATGCCGTTGAATGTCCATCCTGCGGGATAATTTTTCATAAATACTTAAAAAGCAATGAAAACAATAATAATGTCCCAAATGAAAACATAAATATAAAATTTTATACAGAAGAAGACATAAAAAAAAATTCCCTTTCAGGATATCTGTTTTATGTCCCTGAAATGGTTGATCAAATAAGTTTATATGCACGGATTGGCGTGCTTGCGGTTATTGCCCTGTATGGAATTTACCTTATCATGGGTTCAATAGAAAGCAACAGGGCAGGTGAAACATTTCTTCACCTTGTTAATCTTCCGTTTCATGAATTCGGACATATTCTTTTCAGTCCTTTTGGCGCTGTTATCCACTCCCTTGGCGGAACTCTGGGGCAGCTTCTTATGCCCCTTATTTGCATGGGAGTTCTTATTATAAAAACACGGGATGCGTTTGGAGGAGCAGTGTGTCTGTGGTGGTTTGGTGAAAATTTTCTTGATGCTGCGCCCTATATAAATGATGCAAGATCGCTTAGCTTACCCCTTCTTGGCGGCAACTTCGGATATAGCTCGCCTTATGGTTTCCACGACTGGGAATTTATCCTTACAGAGCTGAATTTATTAAAATATGACCATTTTATTGCAAGTTTTTCGTATATTACTGGGTCAATGATAATGGTTATATCCATAATATGGGGGATATATCTTTTAATTAAACAAAAAAGGAATCTTGCTGAAACTTTATGATTTTTTAAGGCTCTTTATCTCACCTGCGATTGCCTTGCTTAGATTATCAAAATTTAGGCTTAAGGCATCAATCATCTCATTTAAATCCCCTGTGTTTATCTTTTCGCTAAGGCTAAATATCCTTGTTGACACCTCTTTTTTCATATCTGTCTGCATAATAATCCACGAACCTTTTAATATAACCTGATCCCCTGGGATAAATTCAATGACATAGATATTTATAGAGATTAGAAAATCAATTTCATCAATTTTTATCCTTGGAGGAACATAAACCCTGTCAGTGTTAAGAAGCACAGCAAGATTTTCTGTCATAACATTATTTATATTATCCTTTAATGAGCCAGCCCAACGATTAAATTCAGAAATAGAGACCTCGTTTTTATTTTTACGGAAAACAAGCTGTGGTCTGTTCAAATAATCAGGAATTTCAACAGAATTAATGCCAATTCCAATCTTATTTGCAAAAGGGGCTGTTTTTTTATTTGTCTCAATTGATGACAACGGATTAATGGTATAAAACTGGGATGGGGTTGTCTTTGAGCATGAAGCAACCCAAAAACATAATATTATTGTTGTTAAAACATATATAAATAAATTATTAAGTCTTTTCATTAAAATACTCCTTTTATGGCTCTATGTGATTTATAGTTGGCAATATATTTCTTACCCCTCACCCTAACCCTCTCCCTCAAGGGGAGAGGGGACTTTTGT
>DYOW01000179.1 GCA_020720325.1 Desulfobulbus propionicus | reverse complement strand
AAGAAGCCATCGAAAAAATAAAACCCGATAGCGTACAACTCAACACTTTAGACCGGCCGGGCACAGTAGAAGGACTCATTCCGTTAACAAATGAAGAATTGCAGCATATTATTGATTTTTGGGGATTCGACAAGGTGGAAATCATTGCAAGTCAATTGCAGCGCACAAACATTTCATCCTACCGCAGCGATGTAGAATCAGCGATAATAGAAACCATTGCCCGAAGGCCCTGCACCATCGACGACTTGCATTGGTTATTGGGTATTCATATCAATGAAATCAATAAATACCTCGGCACGCTCGAAACTGAAGGAAAAATCATAACACAAAGTCTCGAACGAGGTGTTTTTTATGAGTTGAAGCATAAATAACGATGAATAATTGATGGAATTAACAAAAAAAATATCCAGCCATAATTTTAAATCATTTTTATGGCACGCCACTTTTTTGGCTTTTGCTAAAAATTTTATGGATGTGGATACCATTATCCCGTCGATGGTTGTAGATGCCGGCGGCGGCGCCATGCAGATTGGAATTTTAACTGCCATAATGATGGGTGGGTCAAGTTTTACACAAATCTTTTTTGCTCCGTATATAAGTAACAAAACCTTCAAAAAGAAATACCTGCTTTTGGGAATAAATACCCGTGTTTTATCCTTATTCGGACTGGGTATATTATTATTCTTATTACAAGGCAAACAGCAAAGTTATGTCTTGTGGCTGATATTCTTTTTTATAACATCATTTTCTCTTGCCGGTACTTTTACAAATATCAGTTATGTTGATATTATAGGAAAATCAGTCAATCAGGATAAAAGAAAAACCTTTTTTTCAACGAATCAAATTATATCCGGCGTAATCGTACTAAGCTCGGCATTTTTAGTAAAACGTTTATTGGAATGGAAAGAATATCCGGTAAATTACGCCTTTATGTTTTTTACCGGTGCCACATTATTGTTGATTGCTACCGCCGGTTTTTGGAGCATAAAAGAAGTTGTAGCGTCAAGAATGAAAATTTCGGGGATGAAATCCTTTTTTAAAGTCTTACAAACTGAATTAAAACAAAATAAAAAACTGGGGTATTTTTTGGGGTATATTAACACACAGGGAATTGCAATTTCGTTTTTACCCTTTATCATTTTGTATGCTAAAGAAACCTTCAATACCCAAAATGCCGACACCGGTACATTTCTTATTTACAAAGTTACAGGAATTGTTTTTGTAAGTGTTTTAGTGTTGCTGGGGGCAACAAAAATAAAATACAACCTGCTTCTTTACAGCAATGTTTTGTTGTCGCTTTTTCTGGTTTTCATAGCTTTCGTTATAAAAGATGTAACATCAATCAAATATATTTTCGTGCTTGGCGGAATTGTATATTCGTTGTTTAGTATCTCGATGAATGGCTTGTTGCTTGAAGTTTCAGGAAACGAAAACAGGGCTCTTTATACAGGTTTTGCCGGAGCCGGAAATATACTGCCTGCCATTTTCCCCCTTGCAGGAGGCGCAATAATCAACTGGTTTGGATATCAGGCATTCTTTGTCCTGTTTATGGTGATTATTTCAATGGCAGCTTTTTTCATTTTTAAAATAAATTGTAAAAATTAAATTATGACAAAAAAAATTTATCCCGATTC
>DYOW01000011.1 GCA_020720325.1 Desulfobulbus propionicus | reverse complement strand
TGAAGACATACACAATAACAGCCGATGAAGATGAGCTTGCAGGTGATGAATTCCATTCTTTTTTAGGTTTTTTTGACAAAAAATTTCGTTTGCATGATTATAATGTGGGACATCGGAATGCAATTAACTTTCTTGGAAAGCTTAAGACCATTCCATCTGGCGCTGGTGAGGAAAAGCCTCTTGTTCTCAAAAATTTTGATGAAAATAATTTGCCTAAGATTGATAGTTCTTTGGGTTCTGCAAACTTTGGCGCCATACCTGAAGTTCTGCGTAAAAAGCTTAAAAAAATTATGCTTAATACTATTTGTGAACAGGTTGATTGCATTGAAAAAGGCTGGCTCACTAAGACTGGTATAAAAATAGCAATAAATCAATTTATAGGAGCAAAACTTGACGAAGCGCTTGATTTATAAATTGATAATCTCTCTAATAGTTCTTGCTATAATTTAAGTAGTCAAAAAGTCGATTATTTTACCCATAATAGACTATATAAAGGCAAAATTTTATGTTAAAGTAAATTATGGACTTTTTGGTATTTAATTTAGTAATCTTATTAAAAAAAAATTAAATAGTATCTAAAATTTATAAATTTTGCCTGAATACGGAATAAGAATACTAAATTTAGCAAAAGAGCAACATTTAATAAATTGTTCTGTTGATTATCCACAGATTGAGTGACTAAGAGTTTTTCAAAATAATATTATAGTTTTTATATGTGATTGTTTTTTTAAACAATAAGCAACTCATCAAACAAAAACAATTTTTTGAAGTTGCCTTTATATTTTTTCATTGAAATTATTTTTTATAATCTATATAATCCTTATAAACTTTTATGTGCAAATATCTTATTATCCAATCCCCAAAATTTTATCTATGAGGAGAAAAAAATGGCTGAATCAAAAATTGCCGAGGGAAATGTAAAAGACAGAAAAAAAGCTGTTGATATAGCTATACAACAAATTCAAAAACAATTTGGTCATGGCTCAATAATGAAGCTTGGCGAAAAAAAAGCCGAAGATATTCCAATTGTTCCAACCGGCTCTCTTGCGGTTGATCTTGCGACCGGCGTTGGAGGCATTCCGAGGGGAAGAGTAATAGAGATATATGGCGCAGAGTCATCCGGCAAAACCACCCTTGCGCTTCACATGATAGCAGAGGCTCAAAAATTGGGCGGAATAGCTGCTTTTGTTGATGCGGAACATGCGCTTGATGCGCTTTATGCAGAAAAACTCGGCGTTGACACAGCAAATCTTTTGATTTCCCAGCCAGACTATGGCGAACAGGCCCTTGAAATTGTTGATTCGCTTGTTCGTAGCGGAGCCGTTGATATAGTTGTCATAGACTCTGTCGCAGCTCTTGTTCCAAAGGCAGAGATTGAAGGGGAAATGGGCGATTCCCATATGGGCTTGCAGGCAAGATTAATGTCCCAGGCTCTTAGAAAATTAACCGCAAATGTAAGCAAGACTAATACCTCTGTTGTTTTTATAAACCAGACACGACAGAAAATAGGCGTTATGTTTGGAAATCCAGAGACAACAACAGGCGGAAATGCCCTAAAATTTTATGCCTCTATGCGTATGGAGATAAGAAAAACCTCACCATTAAAAGAAGGAACAGACATTATAGGAAACAGGATAAAGGTAAAGATAGTAAAAAATAAGGTTGCCCCGCCGTTTAAGGAGGCAGAATTTGACATATATTACGGTGAAGGCATATCAAGGGAAGGCACAATAATTGACCTTGGCGCCGCGGTTGATATTATTGACAAAAGCGGTTCATGGTATTCCTATAATAATGAAAGAATAGGTCAGGGCAAGGAAAATGTCAGAAAATTTCTTAAAACCCATCCTGAAATCGCAAGCGATATTGAAAAGAAGATAAAAGAAATATATGTTGCAAAAAGCGGGCTATTAAAATTTTCTTCATCAGAAGAGGAAATGCCAGCGGAAATCACAGAATAAAATAAAAAAAAATAGAATATTTTTATGAAAAACCTAAAAACATCAGAGATAAGAGATTTATTTTTAAATTTTTTCCAGTCCCAAAACCATACAATTGTTAAAAGTTCACCGCTTCTCCCACAAAATGACCCTACACTGCTATTTACAAACTCCGGCATGGTGCAGTTTAAGCAAGTTTTTCTTGGCGAAGAAAAAAGAAACTATACAAGGGCTGTGAGTTGTCAAAAATCTGTCAGGGCAGGCGGCAAGCATAATGACCTTGAAAATGTTGGCTACACCTCAAGGCATCATACATTTTTTGAGATGCTGGGTAATTTTTCTTTTGGGGATTACTTCAAAAAAGAAGCTATTGGTTTTGCATGGGAATTTTTGACAAAAGCGTTGGAACTTCCCGTTGACAGATTATGGGTCACTGTATTTCGCGATGATGATGAGGCGGAACAGCTCTGGAAGTCTGTGACAGGAATAAGTCCTGACAGGATTGTAAGGCTTGGAGAAAAGGATAATTTCTGGGCAATGGGAGATACAGGCCCTTGCGGCCCATGTTCTGAGATTATATTTGACCAGGGGGATGAGGTTGGTTGTAAAAGCCCAAACTGCGCTGTGGGATGTGACTGTGACAGGTATCTTGAGATTTGGAATCTTGTTTTTATGCAGTTTTTCAGGGATGCAGGCGGCAAATTAAATCCCCTTCCCATGCGCTGCATTGACACGGGCATGGGGCTTGAAAGAATAGCCTCAGTATGTCAGGGACATTACACCAACTACGACACTGATATTTTTCAGGACATTATCTCTGAAATATCAAAAATATGCGGGGTTAAGTATGGGGATAATGAGAAATCCGATGTGGCGATGCGGGTTATCGCAGACCATGCAAGGACAGCGGTTTTTTTGATATCAGAGGGGCTTATTCCTTCAAATGAGGGGCAGGGATATGTTTTAAGACGAATAATGAGAAGAGCGATAAGATACGGAAGGGCGCTGGGTCTCACTGATATTTTCTTATCTGATATATGTGACAGTGTGATTAATGTTATGGGAACAACCTATCCTGAAATAGTTGAGGCAAAATTCCTCCAAAATATTGTGCAGTCCGAGGAAAAAAGATTTTCAGAGACATTAAATAACGGACTAACCATACTTGAAAGCGAGATTTTAAGGCTAAAATCAGATAATCAAGATATTATACCCGGTGATTTTACATTTAAGCTCTATGATACCTACGGATTTCCCCCGGATATTGTAAGGGATTTGGCTATTGAGCATGGCATATCCGTTGACATGAAAGGATTTGAAAGGGAGATGCAGGCACAGAAGGAGCGTTCAAAAGGCGCTCATAAAACATATATTATGGAAAGCGCAAAAGGTTATGAGTATCCACAAACAGACTTTTTGGGATATGACAGGCTTTCAGCTGAATCTGAAATAATAGCGTTTCTTGAAGATGGCAGTGAAAATGAATCTGTTAACAAAGGCTGGCAGGGGCAGATAATCACCTCTGAAACACCTTTTTATGGGGAATCCGGCGGACAGATTGGTGATAAAGGCATTATAAAAACAGATACAGGTCTGGCAGTTGTAAATGATACCAAAAAGGCAGGAAATGTCTTTCTTCATGTTGTTGAGATTCTTGAAGGCAGTATGGAAAAAGGACAAAAAGCCACCCTTGAAGTTGACACTGAAAGACGCAATGACATAATGCGAAACCATACCAGCACACACCTGTTGCACAGGGCATTAAGGATTGTTCTTGGAGACCATGTAAAACAGGCAGGCTCGCTTGTCACTGATGAGAGATTAAGATTTGATTTTTCCCATTTTCAGGCATTAACAAAGGAAGAATTAAATAAAATTGAAAAGATAGTGAATGATGAGATTTTAAGAAACCTTGAGGTAAAGACCAGTGAAGTAGCTAAAATTGATGCTGAAAAAATGGGCGCAATGGCGCTTTTTGGTGAAAAATACGGTGATAAGGTCAGGGTTGTGCGAGCAGGGGATTTCAGCATGGAGCTTTGTGGAGGCACACACTGTCAAAGAACAGGAGATATAGGATTATTCAAAATTGTCTCAGAGAGCGCGATTTCAGCTGGATTCAGAAGGATTGAGGCAATAACAGGAAGAAACGCTATTAATTATGTTAATGATATTGAAGAAATCCTTAATAATTTGAGCCAGTCTCTTAAATGCCCGAAAAATGATATCTCAACAAGGATATCAAAACTTCAGGATAGGATAAAACAGCTTGAAAAAGGCGGAGCAGCGCAAAAAGACATTGATTATGAAGCGCTTGTAAATAATGCTGAGACAATCAACAATGTAAGGGTGATTTACACTGAAATTGAAGGAACAGAGCCAAAAGCGCTAAGGGATATTTCTGATAAACTTAGAGATAAACTCCAGTCAGGCATTGTTGTTATCGGGACAAAGGCGGATGACAAGGCGCATATCCTTGTGGCAATCACAAAGGATTTAACATCAAAATACAATGCCGGTAATATGGTGAAGGAGCTTGTAAAGCATATTGGGGGAAGCGGCGGGGGACGACCTGATTTTGCTCAGGCAGGCGGCGCCAATGTGGAAGGTCTGAAACAGGCTATTGAGGGGATAAAGGAGTTGGTGTAGGGAGTTTTATTGATTTAAATTTTGAAAAGTCTATGAAATAACATAAACAGAAAACGTAATAGTGCAAAAAACAATGCAATCTTATCAGATTATATGGTTAACTTTATTTGCATCCCTGATTTTTTCATATTATTTTTTATGCCAATACACCTACAAAAAAAAGCCGGATAATCTTGGTTTAGGCTTTGTTGTTATTGGGATGGCGCTGGGTGTTTTTATAGGCTCGGGTTTTTCATTTTTAATTATAAAATATAAAAAATTAAATTTTTTGTACGCATTTTTTTTAATGCAGTTTATATGTTTTTTATTCAGCGTAGTTTGTGGTCTAATAAACATTATCATTTATGGTATTTTATTAAAAAAATAATTCATTATATTTTTATAAACGGGAAAAAATTATCATGAACAAAATAGAAGAAATCAAAAAAAATCTTAATAATCTTGAAGATTCCATGCTGTCCCCTTTTGCCACAAGAACAAGAGATGCCATAAGAGAAAGGGAAGAAAGCGATATTATTGGGATCAGGATGGAATTTTTTGCAGATGCGGACAGGATTTTACATTCCCTTTCCTATACACGCTACATTGATAAAACACAGGTTTTTTCCCTTGTCCCAAACGACCATATCACACACCGCGCCTTACATGTGCAGCTTGTTTCAAAGATCGCAAGGTCAATCGGAAGGCTTTTAAGGCTAAATGAAGACCTTATTGAGGCGATCGCCATGGGTCATGACATAGGACATCCGCCTTTCGGACATGACGGTGAAACTTATCTTTCTGATATTTCAAAAAAAATCGGTTTGCACACATTTGTTCATTCGGTTCAGAGCGTAAGAAATCTTCAGTTTCTAGAAAAAAAATGCAAAGGCTTAAACCTTACCCTACAGGTTCTTGACGGAATTCTCTGTCACGATGGCGAGACACACTTTACCTGCGTAAAACCAATGAGAAATAAATCCTTTGATACGCTTAAAGCTGAAATGCAGGCAAAACAGGAAGACCGCAAGATAAATCTCACGCCAATGACCCTTGAGGGCTGCGTTGTTAAGATGTCAGATGTGATCGCCTATATTGGAAGGGATATTGAGGATGCCATAAGGGTTGGGATAATTTCAAGGGAGGAGATACCCAAAGAATGCGCGGAGGTTCTGGGGGATACAAATGGAAAGATTGTTTACAGGCTTGTAAATGATTTGATATTAAACAGCCTTGATAAGGATGAGGTATGTTTCAGCGCTGATGTTTCCCAGGCTCTATCAGGGCTTAAAAGATTTAATTACGAGAGGATTTATAAAAATCCCATTATAAAAACAGAGGAAAAAAAGATAGAGTGGCTTTTTTCACTTCTTTTTAATTTATATCTGAATGATCTTGAAAATAATAACCAATCATCTATTATATTTAATGAATATCTGAAAGATATGCCGCAAGCATATATATCTGACACGCCAAAACCTGTTATTGTCAGGGATTTTATCGCGGGCATGACAGATGATTATTTTATAAGGCAGACAAAAAATTTATTGTTTCCAAAGGAATTGCCGCATAAATTTCAGATAAATTCCCAATAGATAAGGATGTAAACAAAATGGATGATAACGATAAACTGGGAACCAAGGACATACTATGGGATCTAAAAAAATTTTATAATGATATTGACGATCCTGCTATTAAACAAGATCTGGATGCATGTTTTGAAAACTCAAAAAAATTTTTTGAAAACTACAACAATAAAATATCAGAATTAACCCCTGATGCCTTATGTAATGCAATCAAAGAGCTTGAAGACATTTATGATAAGACAGGCGCTATTGGCTCCTTTGCCTTTTTGCTTTTTTCAATTAACACAAACGAACCTAAATTTGGGGCTTTTTACCAGTCCGTCAAGGAATTTAACAGCCAGATAGCTAAAAACACCTTTTTCTTTGAACATCAGTGGACAAATCTTGACGATGAAACAGCCAATAAATTTTTAACTGCGGAGGCATTAAAAGAATACTGGCATTATCTTGCGGCGCTTAGGAAATTCAGAACTTATCTGCTTTCCGAGGCTGAAGAAAGAATATTAATTGAGTTTTCACCGGTCACCATTTCTTCATGGATTGGTCTTTTTGATAAGATACGCTCCCAGAGGCTTTACGGCAAGGACAAAAGGAGTGAGGAGCATGTGCTTTCTGACTTATATCTTGCGAACAGGGACAAAAGAAAGATTGCATCCGAAGAATTTACCGAGGGATTAAAAGAAGACCTTCCTGTTTCAATCCATATTTTTAACACAACGCTTGGATCAAAAAATATTGACGACAGGCTGAGAAAATATCCTAATTGGATTAGCCAGATGAACCTGTATAATGAAATTGACGATGAAACCGTTGATGCCCTGATTTCTGCGGTGACATCCAAATTTGATATTGTTGAGAGTTTCTATAACACGAAAAAAGAAATCCTTGGATATGAAACGCTTTATGATTATGACAGATATGCCCCGCTTCCCTTTGGCGATGAGGATGAGATTCACTGGAAAAATTGCAGAGAGATTATTTTAGATTGCTTTAGCGAATTTTCAGGGAAAATGGCGGACACCGCAAAATTATTTTTTGATAATAACTGGATACATGCCCCTGTTTATACAGGAAAGATGTCCGGAGCCTTTTCACATCCAACCGTTCCTTCAAAAAATCCGTATATACTTGTAAATTATACCGGAAATCTAAGGGATGTGGAGACAGTGGCGCATGAGCTGGGACACGGAATACATCAATATCTGTCCGCTCCAAGAGGTTGCTTAAACTCTCAGCATCCTTTGACCCTTGCTGAAACAGCATCGGTTTTTGCAGAAATTCTTGTTTATGACAGGCTTAAAAATAATATAAACGACCCAAAGAAAAAGCTAAAACATATCTGCTCAAAGATAGAATCTGTTTTTGCCACAGTATTCAGGCAGATTTCCATGAACCGTTTTGAAGATAAGATACACACGCACAGGAGGCAGAAAGGCGAATTATTTCCTGATGACCTTTCTAATTACTGGCTTGAAACCCAGAAGGCAATGTTTGGAAACAGCGTGACATTAACTGAAAATTACGGGGTTTGGTGGTCATATATAGGGCATTTTGTGCATTTGCCAGGCTATGTTTATGCGTATGCATTTGGCGAAATACTTGTGCTTTCCCTTTATTCGCTCTATAAAAAGGGGCTTGCGGATTTTGTCCCCAAATATATTGAATTATTAAGCGCAGGCAGCATTGATAATCCCTACAAGCTCCTTGAGCCTTTTGGAATTAATCTTAAGGACACTGAGTTCTGGATTAACGGTCTTGATTTAATAAATGATATGGTTATTGATGCAAAAAATCTTTCTGATAATTTATAATGACAAATAAAAATGGATAAAAATCCCGTATTGGACGCAATTTACGCAAGAAGAAGCGTAAGAAATTTTCTTCCGGAGCCTGTTTCTGATGAGGCAATAAAAGAGATAATAAAGGCTGGAACATGGGCCCCGTCAGGATTGAACAATCAGCCCTGGAGGTTTGCGATTGTAAGGGATATTGACTTAAAAAACAAACTTGCCGAATGCACAAGATATGGACATATAATAAAAAATGTCCCGGCTCTTATTGTTGTGTTTGTTGATAAGGACGCCATGTATAATGCCACCAAGGATCACCAGTCAATGGGGGCATGTTTGCAAAATATGCTCCTTGCGACACACTCGCTTGGCTACGGCGGTGTATGGCTTGGAGAAATCCTTAAAAATGCGGCAAAGGTAAATGAAATTTTGGGATTGGAAGAAAATCTTGATCTTATGGCTGTTATAGCATTAGGCGCTCCAAAAAACAGGGATCAGAAATCAATGAGAAAAAATATCTCTGAACTAATTGTTCTGGAAAAATAAAAAAATATGGACAAATACCTTCCATTATCAGGAAAAACAATCTTAGCAGGAATAACCGGAGGTATTTCAGCCTACAAGGCAGCTCATTATCTTAGAAAACTAAAAAAACTTGGCGCAAGGATTATTCCTGTGATGACTCAAAACGCGACAAAATTTATAACTCCCCTTACAATATCCGCCCTGACAGGGGAAAAAACATATGTTGCTATGTTTAATGACAATGAGGAATGGAAGATTAATCATATAAATCTTGCAAGGAAATCGGATTTAATGGTTATATTGCCTGCGACAGCAAATTTTATTGCAAAGGCTGCAAACGGCATTGCTGATGACCTTTTATCCACTCTTTTTCTTGCCTTTAATAAAAAGACTGTATTTTTTCCCGCAATGAATCCCGAAATGTTATTAAATCCTGTAACTCAAAGAAATATAAAAACATTAACGGAGTTTGGTCATATTGTTGTTGAATGCGGGAGCGGACAAACTGCCTGCGGTGAAAAGGGCAGGGGAAGACTTCCTGCCTTTGATGTGGTTAAAGAAGAAATAATAAAAGAGCTTACCCCACAGACCCTTAAAGATATAAAAATACTTGTCACTGCCGGCCCAACAAGGGAAGCAATTGACCCTGTAAGGTTTATTTCAAATCATTCATCTGGCAAGATGGGTTATGCGCTTGCAAAGGAAGCGGCAAGGAGAGGCGGCGATGTGGCTCTTATAAGCGGAAATACATGCTTAAAAAAACCATATAATATAAAATTTTATTCTGTAAATAGCGCTGCAAATATGTTAAATGAGGTATTGGAAAAAGCGGTTGGCGCTGATATAATTATTATGGCTGCCGCAGTCGCGGATTATTCACCTTCAGAGGTTCAGGGACAAAAAATAAAGAAAAGCAACGAAGAATTTTTGATAAAGCTAAAAAAAACAGAAGATATATTGAAAAATCTTCAAAAAATCCCTGATAAAAAATTTATTGTCGGTTTTGCTGCTGAAACAGAAAATCTTATTGATAATGCAAGAAAAAAACTCCTTGAAAAAGGAGTTGATATGATTATTGCAAATGATGTTTCCGGAAATGACAGGGGGTTTTATTCGGAAAAAAATAAGGTTTCAATAATTTCAAAGGATGAAAATATTTTAAATATTCCTTTGATGTTTAAGAAAAAGCTTGCTAAAATAACATGGGATGTTATTGAAGACAAAATGACAAAAAAAATACATAAAAATGAAACAATATCTTTTTAAGATTGAATTGTTTTTTTATTACAGTTTTTTTTTAATTTTGTGTATAATTATGTACGATAAAGTTTAAGAGAAAAAAAATTGGAGAAAAAGTTATGCTGGACATAGTATTGACGGCTGCCACCTTTGAAAAAATAAGAGACAGAATTGAAGGAACATTAATTTCAGCCGGTGTTGGCTCTGTTCTTATAGTAGATTCAGCTGGAAATGTTGTAATAAATTGCGGGAAAGATATCCCTGATTCCATTTCTCTGGCAGCCTTGACTGCCGCTAATTTTGCTGCCACTTCGCAAATTGCGAAAATGATTGGTGAAGAAGATTTTTCATTGCTCTTTCATAAAGGCAAAAAAGATAGTGTTCATTTTTCCAAGATAAATCAGGAATTTATTATGATAACCATTTTTGGCGAAGAAGTTTCCTTGGGCATAATAAGACTCAGGGTAAATGAGCTTATTAAAAGCCTTCAAGAAATCCTTGGTGATTAGGAAAAAAACATGGCATTAATAGATCTTAGTAAAAA
Organism: Desulfobulbus propionicus; assembly: GCA_020720325.1. GTDB lineage: Bacteria > Desulfobacterota > Dissulfuribacteria > Dissulfuribacterales > DYOW01 > DYOW01. The sequence continues at coordinate 31,318 of DYOW01000011.1, read as the reverse complement.
AGAAGTAAATTGCAAAATTGTCTATTACGGTCCGGGTAGGTGCGGTAAAACCACCAATCTCCTTTACATCTACAATTCAATGACTGATAATGTAAGGGGCAAGATGCTCACCATTGAAACAAAGGGTGACAGAACCTTATTTTTTGATCTTCTCCCCGTAAATTTAGGTAAGGTCGGGGGCTTTGATATCAGAATACAGCTTTATACCGTTCCCGGACAAAGTATTTATGAAGCAACAAGAAAGCTTGTATTAAAAGGCGTTGACGGCATAGTATTCGTCGCTGATTCTCTGAGGGTGAGACAGCAGAAAAATATTGAGAGTTTTAAGGAACTTGAAAGGAATTTACTTGAAATAAACAAACCTATTACTGAAACACCCGTGGTTTTACAATATAATAAGAGAGATCTTGCATCATCTCCAATTCCTATCTTAAGCGTTCAGGAAATGGAAAATGACCTTAATAAGATAAAAAGATTTTCTCAGTTTGAGGTATCAGCCACCAAGGGTACAGGAGTTTTTGAAACATTAAGGGAAATAAGCAAGCTAACAGTAAGACAGGTCGCTAATAAACATATATTTTCCCAATCTAAACAAGTCTAATTTTTTTATGGAGATGGAACATGGCAGATAATCAAAAAAAGGATTTTGATTTTTTTTCTGATGAAATGGAAAGTTCAATTGATTCCCTTTTTACCCCCAAAAGAGCAATTGAGATAGATCCACTTACTAACCAAATCAAAGAACTTGAAGAACAAGTTACTGTTGCTCCAGCGCCAGCTCCCTCTCCTGCTCCTGCAACACCACCTCCACCTGCTGCCCAGGCTCCGCCCCAAGCCTCAAAACCCAAAGATGATTTACAGGTATTTTTAGAAGAATTGAACCAGGCAGTATTAACATTTGAATGGGAAATTACTGATAAAAATATTTTAGCTGTTAAAAATTATGTTAATGAACTGGCATCAAAGGTAAAACTTGATAACATTGTTGCAAAAAGTATTTATACCTTTATTCAGGACAATCTCGAATTAATGCATGCAAATCCATTAAAAATTCCTGCAAAAGGACCTATCGCGATACAAAGAGGTCTTGACATTATTATTTTATATATTGAAAAAGGTGATGACGCTATACTCATGGCAGGCGATAGTGTCAGTTCAACTCTTACCCTTCTTGAAGATATTAAAGCATCCTTTGCAAGAGGCTATAAACAAATATCAGCGACGCCTGAGCCAGTTGAAAAAGAAGCTGTAATTACTGAAATTGCTTTAGAACCAGCAGTTGAAGAAGAAGCAATACCAGATTTTGAAATTGCTATCCTTGAAGACACAGAAGAAAAAAGCGCAGAATTTACCACGACTGAATCTTCCGAATCAGTAAAACCTGCTGAAGATGAGCAAACTTTTGATTCTTTTGACATGGCTTTGGAACAGTCTCTTTCTGCAAGTTTAACAGGTAAAGCAAGCGCTCCTGTTGAAGAAAAAATAACAACTGAAGAACCACTTCCTGTTATTCACCTTGAACTAGTAATTGAAGAAACAACTGAAATGTTTGACGCTCCCAAGGGAAAAGTTGAAACAATTGTTGTAACAAAACAAACCGATATCCCTTTACAGCAAGAAACAAAACACGAAGAGGGCTTGCAGCTTTCAATCCAGGAATTTGAAGAAAAACCAACTCCACCCCCTGCGCCTCCTGAAACAAAAAAACCTTCCTTACCTGCTTCATCATTAAAAATGGAATTTGCTCATGACCCTGATGAAATTATAAAAACACAGATAAGACATTTTAACAGTTATATTGAAAAAATTAAAAATCTGGAGACTGTGTGTTGTGGAATCCCATCTTTAAATAAATTGTGTATGTTTGCTCAAACCTTAAGAAATGAGATAGAAAATGATAAAAAGTGGATTTGTCAGTTTGTTACCGGAGAAATACCTTCAGATGTAGCGCCTGCAAGGGAACCCTTTCCTGAGCCTACACATATTGGCAAAGTGGATGTCAAAACTGCAGAAAAAAAAGAAGTTAAAGAAAAAATTTCAACTGAGCATAAAACTTTTGAAAAAGCTGTTGTATCTGATGAATTCAGCCTTCCTGAAATATATATCACTGTTTGGGGAAGAGAAAAGGTTGGTTTTATTCCTGATGAAATTTCATTTGACGGAAATCTTCCAATATGGTATCGTCAAAAGGTAATAAGAATGACAAATATACCTTTAAAATACCTTAAACAATGGCCATGGTCAAAAATTAGTCCTTTACTAAGAGGAAGAATGTCTTCTCTCCCTGAAGAAAAGCTTTCTGCAATGTCATTGCCTCTTAAAAAATCTCCTAATCATCCCCTTGGTATTTCTCAAAATCCAAATGTGCTTATTCTTTTTAAGGAGAATGAAGGATGCTTTCTCTTTACCGACCATACGCTACAGGTTAAGAGTACCCTGGATTATAAATGGGTTCCTGCTGAAGAAGGAGATTTTATAGGTTATCTCCAAAAGGATGACGAAAAAATCAAAATTATTTCTCTCAAAAGAGGTTCTTAATATATAAGCTATGGACTTAGCAGAAAGATTAAAGGAAGCGAATTTATACATTCAACAAGGTTTAAGCGCAGAAGCCATAGAAATCCTTGAAGAGATAATTAAAAATCCAGCGAAAGAAGAAGAAATTCAGGCGAAGGCACAAAAACTATTAACCACATTAACTGCCAAAAAAACTGAAAAAAAATATGTTTATCTTGATGAAAAAAAAGAGATAAAACCTCCTCCGGTCAAAGAAGTAAAACCAGAGACTAAGCCTTCAAATGTTGATAAGATATTCAAAGAAGCTGAGTATTATGCAAATCAGGGTTTATATAAAGAAGCAAGCAATATTTATAAAACCCTTCCCCAGGATTTTTTTAAGGAGTCTCACCCATTTGCAGACAAACTGCGAGACAGGATAAAACAACTTGAAACAAATTTTCTTGAGGAATCTTTTACTGCCGCGGCGTCAACAGCTCAATTTGATATTAAAAGATCCCTTGAAAATGCAACCGGTCTCATGGAGGCAGGTTTTTTTACTGAGGCAATTTCAGAATTAAAATCAATAATTGACAGCGGTCATCATCATGGTCTTATTTATGCAAAAATAGGTGAAGCGTATATTTCCATTGATCAACCTTATGATGCCATAGATTACTTTACTGAGGCATTAAAGGATAATAAACTCAACAGGGAAGTTCGTCTTAAAATTCTTTATCAGCTTGCAATCACGTATGAAAAAAACGGTTCCATGCCCCAGGCAATAGCCGAATACGAAAGAATCAACAGAATTGATCCCAATTATGGAAATGTAAGAATCAGGCTTGAAGCCCTTACCAAGACCACACAAAAATATGGTCAATTTTATTATTTAATAAAAAATGAGATGATCACCCCTGAAAAGCTTGATGAAGCCAGAGAAAAAGCAAGACATGACAGAAAATCAGTTGAAACAGTCCTTCTTTCTGATTTTGGTGTTGATAAATTCCAGCTTGGTGAATCATTAAGTGAATATTACAAAGTTCCCTTTAAGGAATATAATCAACTTGAGCTTGAAGCAAAACCAGAATGTGTTCAGCATATAAGTGAACATTTTTTGAGATCAAGCGGTTTTGTGCCTATTTATGAGGATGAAGGCACTGTTATTATTGCTATTGACAATCCCCATGACATGCAGAAAGGCGACCTGATAAAAAAATCAGTCAATAAAAAGAATAAAAAGATTGAATATGCGGTTTCTTTTAAGGATGATATAGAAAAATTTATTGATTTCTTTTATGATAAGATCAAAAAAGATGCGTCAGAGGAAATTTTTGAGGAATTAGGCAATGCTGTTGAAGAAGAAGTTGATGAAAAAGAAACAACAGGATATTCTGAAACTGATAACGTTGTTGTAAAGCTTGCAAATACGATTATTGATGATGCTTTTAACCAGAATACCTCTGATATCCACATAGAATGCATGCCTGAAAAGCTGGGCGCTTTAATAAGATTCAGGATTGACGGAGATTGTAAGATATATCAGAGAATTCCTGTTACTTATAAAAAAGCCCTTGTATCAAGGATAAAAATAATGTCTAGTCTTGATATTGCTGAAAAAAGACTGCCTCAGGACGGTAAGATAAAGTTTAAAACAAGAAAAGGTCAGGCTATTGAACTTCGTGTGGCAACTCTTCCTACTATTGGTGATAACGAAGATGTTGTAATGAGAATACTTGCAAGCGCCGGCGCTATGCCCCTTGATAAAATAGGTCTTCTTGACCATGTGTACCAGCAATTTGAAAAAATGCTTGCTCTTCCATATGGTCTGGTATTTGTTGTTGGTCCTACTGGTTCTGGTAAAACCACAACTCTTCATGCTGCCCTAAATTATGTAAACAGGGAAAACAAAAAAATCTGGACTGCGGAAGATCCTGTTGAAATTGTTCAAAAAGGTCTGAGACAAGTGCAGGTAAAGCCTGGAATAGGGCTAAACTTTTCCAGAGTTATGAGAGCATTTCTAAGGGCTGACCCTGACATAATAATGGTCGGTGAAACAAGGGATGAAGAAACAGCCCATACAGTTATTGAGGCGTCATTAACAGGTCACCTTGTTTTCTCAACCCTTCATACCAACTCAGCGCCTGAAACACTGACAAGGCTTCTTGGTATGGGAATGGATCCTTTTAACTTTTCTGATGCCCTGATCGGAGTTCTTGCCCAGAGACTTGGAAGAAGATTATGCGCAAATTGTAAAGAACAGTATGAGCCAACAAAGGAACAAATGGATGAATTAATTGAAGAATATGGTGACAGTCCCGTTTATCCTTTAACATATGACAGTTTTAAGGAAGCAACAATGTTTAAGTCTGTTGGATGCAAAAAATGTGATAATAAAGGCTATAAAGGAAGGCTTGGTATCCATGAACTACTTACAAATAATGATGAAATAAGAAAGCTAATCCAAGGAAAATCCCCTGTTTTTGAAATATTTGATGCTGCAAAAAGAAACGGCATGATGACCCTTAAACAAGACGGCATCCAAAAGGTTCTAAAAGGATTGACAGATATCAATCAGGTAAGGGCTGTCTGTATTAAGTAGTTTTTTGAAATATACATAACGAATGAAAATAAAAAGGGTTATGCCAAAAACATAACCCTTTTTTTATGATTAAATTTTTTTTAGTAGTTAGCAATAAAATTTTATAACCAATGCAGCCTGTTTCTTATCTTAAATCCGTTTAATTTGGGTATTTCATCAATATTTTTACATTGTATAAAAACCTTATGCGTCTCACCTAATCCCTGAGGCAAAAACAACCCTTTAATTTTAGACATAACCTGGGGATATTCACTTTCCTGATATATCTCTTTTATAACCTCCTCAATACCCAATGAAATCAGAAATGTGCTCTGATTTGTAAAACCAATTGAATTCATTCCAAGATTTTCACCGTATTTTTTTAATGCAGAGAAATTAATATGCGCTGTTATGTCCTGTTCGCCAATGTTTAAATAGGGATTTTCATTTACCGTATGCCTGTGATAGCACATTAATGTGCCCCTATTGCGATGGTCACCGTAATAATCATTTGTTGGGTAGCCATAATCTATTGTTAATATAAAGCCTTTTTTTAATTTACTATTAAGTGTTTCTATCCATTTTTTTATATAAAGGTTTATTTCCGTTCTAAAAGGCGTAGTTAGTTTAATATTAAATTCATTAAGATATTCCAGGATTTCGCTTCCAACATCCCTTTTAATCTCAGTAAACACTTCATCTTTAAGGTCAACATAAATTTCCGAGAGTTTTTCATTCTGCTCTATAATTTTCACAGGATATGCGTCAAGAAGCTCATTTGAAAGAAAGCAGCCAGTAAATTCAGGCAAAGACTCAATATCAGGATGCCAGGTCATCTTATCAGAATATTTATTTAATAAATTTTTCTGTTTATCAATTAAATACGGGCTTATTTCAATTATTTTATAGCTTAAAGCATTATAAAACGCAGATATTTCTCGTTTTTTATTTATCGCTGACAAATAACTAAAAACATCAAGGGCAAGATAACCCATGCCAGCGCCCATTTCAACAATGGAAAAATCATCTGGTTTACCCATTAGCTCCCACATTTCTATGATTTGTTTAGCAATTATTGCGCCGAATAAGGAATGGAGATGGGAGCTTGTAAAAAAATCCCCGCTTTTGCCTATTATCATGTCTGGTCTTGAGTAATAACCTAGTTCAGGATAATAGAGGCACATATCCATAAACTTGTCAAAACCAATTGGTCCTTCAAACAAAATTCTGTTTTTTATTATATCTGTAAGAGAATTCATATATTTGATTGTATTATAGAACATAAAAAAGGGGAGAAATTCCCCCCTTCTTTATATTTTAGCTGAATTAAATATATCTTATATTTCTTTTAACTCAACAAATTTTAAGGCATATGTAGTACATTTGCTAACACATGCTGGTTTTAGTCCTGAATCAACCCTGTCCATGCAATAATCACACTTAACAACCTTTCCGGTTGCAGGATTAAACTGTGGAACACTCCATGGACATGCGCTTATACATGCAAGGCAGCCAATACATTTTTCCTGATCAACATATACAATGCCGTCTTCCCTTTTTTTCATTGCGCCTGTAGGACATACAGGAACACAGCTCGGGTCTTCGCAATGATAGCATGATCTGAACTGAAATTCTGTCATTGGAAAACCTTTGGCAGCTTTAAGCGGTGGATGGCTAATTTCACAAAGTATTGGACCAACAGGGAGTTTTTTATTGGTCTTGCAATGCACCTCACAGGCATGGCAGCCTATGCAGCGTTTTGAATTTAGATGTAAGGTATATTTTTTCATAGTTCAACCCTCCTCTTCATGTTTTTGGAGCTTCTTTTAACTGTCACAAATTTTTCACACAGATTTAATCCGCCTCCCGCAACATCCATGTCCATCAAAAGACCAGTCTGCAATCTTGAATCGCTTACGCCTGCTCCATATGCCCTGGTTTGCGCAGGTATCTGACGACCAAAACCATGACAGGTATAAACTGCTTCAGGATGAATAAATTCTGTGACAGTGGCTCTGAGTGTGCCGCTTGCGCCATCTGATATAACATCAACCCAGTCGCCGTCTTCTATTCCAAGTTTGGTTGCTTCTCTTTTATGAATCCAGAGGGAATTTTCTGGAAACAATTCAAAAAGAAGAGGATTGTTAATGGTATGACCATGTGCGTTTACTGCTGTTCTTCCAAATACAAGCCTGAATTTTCCTTTTTCAGGTTTAGCCGGGCTTTCATATGGTTTTAATGAAGGAAGTCCGGCATCTGTTAATTTTTGACTTATTATCTCTATTTTTCCGCTTGGGGTTTTGAATTTTCCGTCAAGATTGTTTCTGTCATACATAACAGGTCCGTCTGAAAGGGAAATAAATCCCTTCTCATTGAAATCTTCTATTTTATATCCTGTTGGCTCAAGCTGGAAGTTCCAGAGCTCTTCTATTGTGTTATAGGGCAGGCGCTGTCCAACGCCCATTTTATCAGCAAGAAGTTTAAAAATTTCCCATGAAGGTTTTGTATTAAATTTTGGCTCAACTGCCTTTTGTCTTATCTGTATCCTTGGAGAAGGTCCTTTTGCCACAGCAAGAATGCTTTCCCTTTCAAGATACATTGATTCAGGAAGTATAACATCAGAATACCAGCCAAATTCACTGTAGTGAACATCTATTGAAACTAATAAATCACAATTGTCAAGGACTGCTTTTTGCGCCTCAGGATCAGGGAAACAGTTTAATGGGTCATGCCTGTAACAGAAAAGCGCTTTTATAGGATAGGGTTCGCCGGTTTTCATAACATCATAGAAAAGATGGAACAGCCCTGGTCCCTTGTCAAAATGTTTATATTTTGTTCCAACTCCATCTGCCCTTGGGTCAGTTGGTTTTGGAATCTGGGCGTCAAGGCTCTTCAGACCTTTTTTGCCGCAGTCACCAGCTCCTTTTGCAAATATCTGTCCGCCTTTAACCTCTACATTGCCGCACAACACATTTAATATCTGGATTGCCCTGCTTGCATAAAATGAATCTCTGTAGCGGGCAAGCATCCAGCCGGGGTGGAAGACAATTTTAGGCATGTCCTGAATGATTTCTGCTATAAAATCATTGACTGCCTTTGGTTTTATACCACATTCAGTGGCTGCCCATTCAGGAGTATAAGGTTCAATGAATTTTACAAGCTCATCAAAACCTGTCACATATTTTTCAATAAATTCTTTGTCATATGCCTCTTTTTTAATAAGACCGTGAATAAGTCCAAGAAGAAGCGCATAATCTGTGCCGGGACGAACCTGAATAAATCTTGTTGCCTTCAGACCTGTTATTGTCTGTCTGACATCAACATATGTCATTCTGCCGCCTGCATCAAGCATATCAAGCACCTGATTTGCCTCGGCTATTCTTAAGGATTCAAGAATATTTCTTCCAAAAAGCACAAGGTGTTTGGAATTTTTTATGTCATAGACAAAATCCTTTCTTCCAAGACCATAAACAGATAGGCTTGCATGATGAACATTTCTTCCGCATCCGCTGTCATGGTTAGAATAATTCGGTGAGCCAAGCGCATGAATGAATGCCTTGTGAAGGTCAGGAAAAGGGCCGCCTCTGTCGCTTAACATAATGGCTTTTGCGCCGTATTTTTCAATAATTCCTTTTAATTTGTCGGCAATATAATCCGCTGCCTGCTCCCATGTGACAGGCTCCCATCTTCCGCCGCCTCTGGGGCCTTTTCTTATAAGAGGCTGCTGCGGTCTTTCAGTATCATCTCTTAATGCTGTTCCTGCAGAACCTTTGGCACATAGAGCGCCTTTTAATATTTTGGGGTTTCCTTCAATCCATGTAACCTCATTGTCCTCAACTTCAACTTTTATAGGACATCTGACGGAACACATAGAACAAAGACTCCACGCTGTCTTTTTCATTAAGACCTCCTTATTGTGTTTCTATGTAAAATCTTAATTTTTTTTATTTTTTGATAAAACTTTTTATTAACTTTGCAAAAGAGCCTAACCTGTTTTTTAGCCAAGTCCTCCTTTTTTTGTTTTTTGGGAATTATATTATAAAAATATTAGAAATATTTGATTTATAGTAAATAAAACCATTATTTTAAGTTTAACAGAAATTAAAATACTATTTTAACTATTTAACCTTATTTTTAGATTTGTCAACAAAAATTTTTTAGTAATTAATTAAAATTTGTTAAATATTAAGGATAATATTAAATTTTTGATTATAAATGAACTGATGCTTTTGTTAAAGCAGATAATTTAAAAACAGAAACAAGTAATTATATTATAAAAAAAATTATGACTTTGCATATTTTTTGTATTTTTTAAGCTGTTTCTTGGACTTCCACCACTCATAAATAATGGGAAGTATTGAAACTATTATGATAAGAATAATAATTAGCTTAAAATTGCTTTTAATTCCTGGCAAATTTCCCAGAAAATATCCGCCAAACATAAAAAGAGTTATCCAGACAACCGCGCCAAAGACATTATAAAAAAGAAAACGGGGATAGTTCATATTTGCGATTCCTGAAACAAAAGGCGCGAAGGTTCTTATTATAGGCACAAATCGTGCAATAAAAATCGCCTTTCCTCCGTGTTTTTCATAAAATTCATGGGCGCGCAAGAGATATTCACGCTTAAAATATTTATTGTCATAATTATAAGCCTTTTCACCTATCCATTTGCCAATCCAGTAATTAAGGGTGTCTCCTGAAATCGCAGCAATTAACAAAAGAGGATACAAAATTGTTAAATTAAGTAGATTTTCTGTGGCAAGCATTCCAAGGGCAAACAGCAATGAATCGCCTGGCAAAAAAGGTGTCACCACAAGACCAGTTTCGCAAAAAATTATTAAAAAAAGTATCATATAAACCCAGATTCCATAATCAGTGATAAATTGTCTGAGATATTGTTCAATGTGCAATATAAAATTTATAATTTCCATTTTAATTGTTTTGTATTTTTCCCCGTTGCATTAATATTAAAATCTATTATAAACAATACAAAAATTTTATACATACTAAAAGTTAGATTTTAAATAATAATAATAAAAATATGGCAAAATCATTGATGTTTCTTGGAACAGGTTCAGGGGTGGGAAAAAGCGTTTTAACCGCTGCTTTTTGCCGCTATTTGAAGAATATTGGCATAAAAGTAGCTCCATTCAAGGCGCAAAACATGGCTCTTAACTCTGCGGTCACCCCTAATGGCTATGAAATAGGAAGGGCACAGGCATATCAGGCAGAGGCCTGCGGATTACTGCCGGATGTGAGGATGAATCCCATTCTGCTAAAACCCACAGGCGACTCACGGTCACAGGTAATTATAAGGGGGATTTCTACAGGAAACTATTCTGCAGAAGAGTATTATAAAAATTATGATGAATATCTTAAAGTTGTCCGGGAAACCTTTGATGAATTATCAAATGATTTTGATGTGATTATCCTTGAGGGCGCCGGAAGTCCTGCTGAAATTAATTTACAGAAAACTGACCTTGTTAATATGCAAATGGCAAATTATGCAAATGCCTCTTGTGTTTTAATAGGTGATATTGACAGAGGAGGAGTTTTTGCATGGCTAAAGGGCACTGTTGACCTCATTCCCCTAAATCAGCGAGGTCTTATCAAAGGATATTTAATAAATAAATTCAGGGGAACCTTATCACTTCTGACCCCTGCCCTTAATATGTTTAAGGGATACTCAGACTTAAAATGTCTTGGCGTGCTTCCATACTTTAAGGAAAGTGTTATTGACCAGGAAGACAGCCTGTCCCTAAATAGCCTCAATAAAAAATATGATTCAGATAATAACAATGAAGATAAAGTGATTATAGGCGTTTTATCCCTTGACAAAATAAGCAATTTTACAGATATTAATCCTTTTTTAATAGAAGATGACGTAATTATCAAAATTATCAAAAATCCTGATGATGCTTATAATATTGACGCCATGATAATTCCCGGCACTAAATCCACAATAAGCGACATGGATTTTCTTATAAAAACAGGCTGGGCAGAAAAAATTATCAGGCTTTCAGAAAAAAATATACTGATTTTTGGTATTTGCGGGGGATATCAGCTACTTGGGAATTTAATATCAGACCACGAAGGATATGACGGTAAAATAGGGGAAATAAAGGGATTAGGCCTTCTTCCTGTTAAAACAGTAATGCAAAAAGAAAAAATACTGAAGATTGCCAGACATAATATAAAAATACCTTTTCTTTCACATTCTGAATTTGATGTTGAAGGTTATGAAATACATATTGGCTTAAGTCATTCTGAAACAGGTGAATGCTCAAACCATGAACATATTTTTGCATACAGCGATACAAAACCTGTAGCCGGAACATATCTACACGGCATATTTGATAATGATGATTTCAGATCAGCTTTTCTTGATTATATCCGTAGTAAAAAAGGATTAAAAAAAATTGAACGCTCAATCTCTTACAAAGAAATAAAAAATAAACAAATTGATTATCTTGCCAAATGGTTTTCAGATAATTGCGATATTGAATCAATTTGTAATCTTATTAATATTTAATGATATTTAATACATACTATCCTGCTTGCATACTTTTATCTGCAGTTATCCTTGATTTGTTGATTGGTGATCCTGACCATGCATTTCATCCCGTTAGGCTTTTTGGAAAAACTATTGAATTTACAGAAAAAATTTTCAGAAAATTTCCTTTAAACCCTAAAATATCAGGCTCTTTATTTAATATATCTAATATATTATTCTGGGCTGTTATAAGTTCTTTCATAATAAAGTTCATAAATTTTAATGAAATTGTCTTTGTTTTCATATCATCGTTGATGATTTATTCCACTATTTCCTTAAAATGCCTCATGAACGAGGCAAGGCAGATATTAGCGGCGCTGGAAAAAGATGATATTATTCTTGCAAGACATAATCTTTCCCGAATTGTTGGGAGGGACACCCAAAATCTTGATAAGAGCCAGATTTCAATGGCCACAATAGAATCAATATCAGAAAACTTTGTTGACGGGATTATTTCTCCTTTTTTCTATGCCTTTCTCGGAGGCCCGCCCGGAGCAGTGATTTACAGGGTAATAAATACAATGGATTCAATGGTTGGATATAAAAACGAAAAATATAAAGATTTTGGATTTTTCAGCGCAAAACTCGATGATTTTGCAAATTATATCCCTGCAAGGCTGTCAATAATATTTATTGCGATTGCCTCAATTATACTTGGGAAAAAAAATATTTTGGGAATATTAAAAGACGTTTATCTTGAAAGCAGGCATCATAGCAGCCCTAATTCAGGAATCCCAGAGTCTTGCTTTGCCTATTGTCTTGATATAAAACTTTCAGGGCCATCCAGTTACAAAGGTGTCCGGGTGGAAAGGGAATTTATTAACCAAAAAGGCAGACTCCCGGAAACAGAAGAGATAAAAGAAGGAATAAAACTTCTTTTTTTATCTGCTATGATACTTTACGGGACTTTTATTGCTGTTTCTTTTATGATTGCTTTTTTATATAAATAATTTTTTTTGTTTATTTTTCGGCTTTGTTAATTAAGGCAACCTCTAAAAATTAGATTGCTTAGTCACTGCGTTCCTCGCAATGATAGGGTTGGTTTGTCATTACGAGCGAAGCGAACACAAAAAAAGTAACAACGCCTATTTTTCCTTTACCCAATAAGTAGTTTTTCCTGAAATAACCTTTTTCATATTCGGGCTTAATCCTATTGGGGTCTCTGTGGCGCCAAGGAACAGACAACCGCCAGGATTTAATGACCTTTCAATCTTTTCGAGTATTTGTTTTTTAGTATCTTGCTCAAAATATATTAAAACATACCTGCAAAAAACTATATCAAGATTTGATAAATCCATCCCCCATGAGCCAATGAGATTAAGGCTTTTGAAATCTATCCTTTTTTTGATTGAATCATTAATCTCCCAAAAAGCCCCGGCTTGTTTAAAATGTTTGATAAGAAGGGTGATCTGAAGCCCCCTGTTCACTTCAATTTGAGAGTATTTTCCATGTTTTGCCTTGTTAAGTACCTGGGGTGAGATGTCTGTCGCAATAATTTTTGCGTTTAATGACGGAAAAAAATCAGAAAACAACATGCTTATGCTGTATGGTTCCTGACCGGTTGAACATGCGGCGCACCAGATTTTAAGGTTAGCGCCGTTTTTTTGGACATGTTCCGGAACTATTTCTTTTTTAAGACAATCAAACGGGTGCTGATCCCTGAAAAAATATGTCTCATTTGTTGTCATTGCGTCAACAATCTGATCTTTTAACTTTGAAGTGAGATTATTCTTACAGGAATTATAAAGATCATTTATATCCCTTAAACCAAGAATCTTTGCCAGTTCATTTAGCCTGCTTTCAACAAGATATTCTTTGCCGTCAGCAAGGGAAATACCACTTTCTCTTTTAACCAATAACGCAAAATATTTAAATTGTTCCTGTGTAATCATCTGGTTAACACTCCTGAAATCTGTAGAATACAATTTGCTATATCACTTAAAGGGCATATCTTATCCGCAAGACCTGCCTCTGTAACAAACCTTGGCATACCCCAGACAACCGAAGTTTCTTTGTCCTGCGCAAAAATGTAGGCTCCTTTTTCTTTCATTAACACCGCGCCTTTTAAACCGTCCTGCCCCATTCCTGTCATAATAACTGCCAGCGCCCTACTTCCATACACAGAAGCAAGGGAACGAAACAGCACATCTACAGCAGGTCTGCAACTGTTTTCAGGCGCATCCTGATTTAATTTGATTATCTTCTGACTATTTACAATACTTACGGTCATATGAAAATCTCCTGGCGCAAGATAGACTGTTGCAGGTTCAACAGGCATATTATCCTGAGCCTCCACAACTTTTAACGGAGATTTTTCATCAAGTCTTTTTGCAAGCTGGGTGGTAAAAACAGGAGGCATATGTTGCACAATAAATACAGGAACTGTAAATGATGAGGGAATTTTAGGGATCATCTCATTTAATGCATTTGGTCCCCCTGTGGATATGCCAATTCCAACCGCCTCTATTTTTCCGGGAAAAAAAACCTTGGGGGCAGGGCGGGGTCTATCTACAGTTTTTTGCGCTGCTATTTTTGCAGCAGGACTTTCTGATGGTTGTTTGGGTATTTTAATAATATTATGTCTTGGTGGTGTCATGATTTTTTGTGTTTGTGGGATTTCCTGTCTGGGGGATAATGGCTGTTGAACAGGTGTGTTAATATTTTTTAAAGGCATCTCTTCTTGTTGTTTCTGCTCTTCAGGCTCAAGTTGTTTTATTAATGGTGGCGGCTGCGCAGGTCTTTTTATCTGAACAAAGGAGGATTTGGTCTCCATATATGCTGTGATTCTATCGGTTAACTCTCTGCGGGTCTTTTGAACACTTTCATAAAAATTTCCAGAGCCAGAGGGTTTGGGAACAAAATCAAAAGCGCCTTTTGAAAGCGCATCAAATGTTATCTGAGCTCCTTCCTGAGTCAAACCAGAGAACATAATAACGCCTACATCAAGTTTTTGTCTTTTTATTTCCTGAAGGGTTTGCATTCCATCCATTTCAGGCATTTCCACATCAAGCACAACAACATCCGGTTTTAACTGTCTTATTTTTACAAGCGCATCTTTACCATTAGAACAGGCTTCCAAAACCCTTATACATCTTTGATTGCTTAATGACTCAATAAGAATTTTTCTGAAAACAATGGAATCATCCACTACAAGAACTTTACTCATCATATAAAGAGAGCGCCATCCTTACTTTTTCCTGAATCATCTCTTCAGTAAAGGGTTTCATCAGGTATTCATTAGCCCCTGCGATTACTGCCCTTATAATATTTTCCTGCTGATTTTCAGTGGTAACCATCATAACCTTTATATCTTCCCAATTTGAATTCTGTCTTATCTGAAGAAGGCAGTCGTATCCTTCCATAACGGGCATATACCAGTCAAGCAAAACAAGATCAATATGCCCCTTCTCCTCTAATTTTTTTAGCGCCTCAAGTCCATTCTCAGCTTCATAAATCTCATCAAATATTCCGAGTTTTGAAATGCTGGATTTAACAATATTTCGCATTGAACCAGAGTCGTCAACTACGAGAGCCTTCATAGGTTATCCCCCAAGTTTTTTATAAGAATTTTTATTAATTTAATTTAATTTATAACTTTTTTCAATAAAAAAAATTATTTATAGCATGCTCTTATTTATATTAAAAATTTTTTAATATAACCTATCTATTTTTTTAATTTTTTTTTATAAAGTTTATAGCGGAATTTGCCAAGTTAAAAAGTCAAAATCAGGAGAATCAGGTTTTGTAAAATAATATTATGAAATAATCGGCGCAATTTCTTCTTTGAGCATACAACAAGCTATCCTTGATGTAACCCTGCCTTCATTGTCATAGGGTATGTTTTGGGGATGCAAAAGCTTATTCATAACACACCCTTCGGGCACATCAAGGGTAAAAAGCTCCCTTTCGCAAATTTTTGGCATTTCAATAAGTTTATCTTCTCTTATCTCATATGAATGGAGCGAATAATCCTCACATAACGGACAGGTGTATACCCTGCCGTTAGGAAAAATAAAAAAATTCTCTGCGACAATGCCAGCGCACTGGAATTTGTCGTTTTTATCCAGATATACCTTTGGATATGTTACATATATGTTTTTTTTTGAGGCATTTTGGGCAACGTCCGGCACAATTTCAAGCCAGTCTTTGATATTTACCTGTAAATTATCTCCAAAACTCCTGGCGCTTCCCCTTAGACCTATCACCTGTATAAAAAATCGTTTTATGCCGAGGCTATTTAAAAAATCCGGCATAAACCTGAGGGAATGGAGATTTTTTTGACTCACAGTAAAAATTGAAGACACAGCAAAGCCCTTTTCATGCGCAAGCTTAACGGATTCAATAATTTTGTTAAAAGAACCTTTTCCCCTTATGGCATCGTTAATTTCAGGTAAATGACCGTCAATGCTAATGCTGAAATAATTGATATCAGCAGGATTTATTTTATTTAGCGCATCATTAAACATATAACCGTTTGTATCAATGGTTATGGAGGTATAGCCTAAATTTTTTGCTTCTTTTACCGCATCAGGAAGCGCCGGGTTTAAAGTGGGTTCGCCTCCGAGAAAAATACAGTTACAACTCTTTAGTGGGTCTATGTTTTCCTTAAATTTTTTATCAGGAGAAAATAAACTTAACCATTTTTTTATGGTATCAATATCAAGGGATATGTCGCCGTGTTCTTTGGGGTTTATGTAGCAGTGTTTGCATTTAAGATTGCAAAATGTAGTGATGTGAAAAAATACGTTTCTTGTATCAGGCCTAAATTCAACAGTTTTGTAAATCTTTTTTTTTTCCATTTTTCTGAAATTTAATTATAGTTATAAAATTTTTTAATTTTTTTTAAAATAATACCTTTCTCAAATGTGTAAATAGTAAATTAATAAAATATTAAGCGCTAAAAAAACTATAATTATACCTAACCAACTAATTTTTAAGGATTTTATTTTTATATTTTTTTTATTTAAACTTAATCAGGAAAGTTATATAATGTCTGGGCAACCACTATACAAAAAACATCTGTCTTAACAGGATATTTTATATTATTTTATGGCAAAAAAAAAAGAGAAAAAGAGAAAAGAAAATATTACTCAGGAAAAAGTTTCTGAAATAAATTCAGAAACTGTGTCTTATTCAGATTCAGATAAACAGACAGTTTCTGAAAAAAGCTCTTTTTCACAGCTTGATTTTTTAAAACCCTTTTTAAATAAAACATATATTGAAATTGCTATTCTGGTAATAATTGTCCTGATTGGCATGTCTTTAAGGGTTCAGGATCTTTATGACTGGCAAAAAGAGCCTGATAGGGCTTTTTATAACGGCGAGCCTCTTTTTATAAATTTTGACAGTTATTTCTACCTCTCTCTTGCCAGAGATATTGTTGAAGGCAATCACGATAAAACAGAAGAAAAAAGAGATGTTCCCATTGGGGTTGAAAGAAGATTTCCTCCGCCTCTTTTATCTGTTTTAACTGCATTTATAAAAAAAATTACCCCATTTTCATATATGTGGATCGCTGTTTTTATACCTGTCTTTTTAGGACCTCTGATAAGCATCCCGATTTTTTATCTTGGCAGGCATTACGGCGGAGCTTCAATGGGAACTGTCTCAGCGCTCTTCAGCGTTATTTCATATTATTACATATACAGAAGCAATATAGGCTGGTATGATACTGACTGCCTCAATGTCACGCTGACTGTTTTATCTGTTTTACTTGCCCTTATGTTTGCAATAAATAAAGGCAAAACGCGGTATGCTTATTTTGCGGCTATTATTATAAATTATTTATTTTTTTTACTTTGGTGGGATTCAACCCCTGAAGTTGTCACTGTAGTTAGCCTGACACCTTTTCTAACTGCCCTCCTGTTTTTCTACAGACCCTCTAAAAAAGAAGCCCTAATCTTTTTTTCAATTTTATCCATGCCTGTTCTTATTTTGCTTCTATGGAAAGGTCTTGAAATACCTATGCGGATAATAAACGGCATAAAAGTTGTTTTTACCTACATATCAGTAAAAGAGACTGTGGATATTTGGCCGTCAATAGGCGCTACTGTCGCTGAACAAAAACGTCCGGAATTAATGGAACTTATTGTGAAATCAGCAGGACATCCTTTTCCTTTTTATATAGGATTAATAGGATTGGTTTTGCTTTTGGTAAAAAAATCAAAAGAAGGCCTTTTATTATTTGTCCCGATTGTGCTAGGAGCGCTTTCTGTATTTTATGCAAAAAGATTTATTATCTTTATGGTGCCTGTAATAGCGCTTGGAGTTGGTTTTTTTATTTCATTTATCTGGTCATACAAAAAAAAGTTCAAGTTTATATATTTTGTGACTCCAATACTGGTCTTTTTGCTTGTTTACCCATCTTTGGTTAAGGTGTTAACCAACACCTTTTTCCCCCCGGAAGATCCCCCCCTTATTATGGCATTTGATGAGGCAGGAAAACGAACAGAAGCAAACGCTGTTATCTGGGCTTGGTGGGACCATGGCTATCCCTTGCTTTTCTGGGCAAATAGAGGAACAATCGGGGACGGCACACTTCATGGAGGAGAAAGGTCCGCATATAATGCCCTTCCCTTTGTAACGGATAATTTCAGGCTTTCTGCAAATTTTATCAGTTTTTATATTGCCCACGGCATTCCGGGCATTCATAAATTTTATAAGGCCTATGACAATGTCCCTGAAGGATATGATGCGCTAAAAGAATTGCTTGCCGCAGGGCCTGACAAGACAAGAGAGAAATTGACTTCATCTCCTTTAAAACCAGTGGATGACTTAACTAATACTGAAAAGTGGCTTAAATTTCTTTTTCCGGGTGAAACCCTTCCAACATATATCTTGCTTGACAAAAGATTACTGCAAACAGCATACTGGTGGTTTTGGCTTGGCACATGGGACCCTTCAAAAAAAGACGGTATCCATCCATATTATTATCCACTTTTTAATATAAAAAGAAACGGTGACAACTTTGAAACGCCTGAAGGATTAAGCCTTGACTTAAGAAAAGGTGTGTTTTTTATTGAAAACAAACAGGCTGCGATAAAATCTCTTTTAATTGTTGAACCACCGCGGCCCAATGAAATAAATTTTGGCAGACAAGAGGGTTCAAGGGTGGAAATTATCCCTAAATTTGAGTATGGCGCTATAATGGACGAACCTATTGCAAGATCGGTTTTTAATCAGATTTTTTTGAGATTAATGGTGGATAAAAGATTTTTTGAACCTGTTATTATTTCCACTCCTTTTTTTCAGATATGGAAGGTAAAAGGGGATGTTGCACAATAAAAAAATTTCCGTGGTTGTTCCGGCCTATAACGAAGCTAGGCTTATCAGCAGGGTTATTGAAACAATGCCAGATTATGTGGACTTTATTATTGTTGTTGATGACTGTAGTTCAGACGGAACAGAGACAATTGTAAAGGAAAAATGTCTTTCTGATACGAGGGTGGTTCTTATAAGCCACGAATTTAACCAGGGAGTTGGCGGAGCTATTGCAACAGGATATAAATGGGCAAGGGATAATAAGATTGATGTCACTGCTGTAATGGCCGGGGATGCCCAGATGGACCCTGCTGATTTAATAAATATCATTATGCCTGTTGTTGAAAATAAAGCTGATTATACAAAGGGAAACAGGCTTTATCATGGTGAGGCATGGGAGATTATCCCCAAACACCGTTACCTCGGAAATGCGTTTTTAAGCCTTCTGACAAAAATTTCCTCAGGATACTGGCATATTGCAGACTCCCAGTGCGGTTACACAGCAATAAATCTTTTTGCCCTTGAAACCATTGACCCTGATAAGATTTATAAAAGATATGGCATGCCAAATGACCTTCTCATAAGGCTTAATGAGTTTAATATGAGGGTCAGGGATGTTTCTGTGAAGCCGGTTTATAATGTGGGAGAGGTCTCAGGCATAAAAATTTCAAGGGTTATTTTTACAATCCCCGTTATACTTTTAAAAGGTTTTTTCAGAAGACTTTTTTTCAAATATGTAATACTTGATTTTCATCCCCTTGTATTTTTTTATCTTCTTGGGTTATTTCTCACACCTTTTGGATTTTTTTTCGGGCTTTATCTTTTGGGTTACAGGCTTTTTTTGGGTCCTGTGCAAGAGACAAGCGCGCTTTTTGCAGCTTTTTTAAGTATATCCGGGTTACAATCCCTTTTTTTTGCCATGTGGTTTGACATGGATTACAATAAAACATTAAGGTAAAAAAATGATTGCATTAATAGGAGCAGGATACTGGGGTAAAAATTTACTCAGAAATTTTAATAAACTTGGGGTATTATCCGTTATTTGCGAAAAAGACCCTGTAAGAATCAGATGGATAGAGGAAAATTATCCCGGAATCAATATAACCCGAAGTTATTCAGATGTCATAAATAATAAAAACATTAAGGCTGTTGTGATTTCCACCCCTGCTGAAATGCATTTTTATCAGGCAAGGGAGGCGTTATTATCAGGAAAAGACGTATTTGTTGAAAAACCCCTGGCGCTTAATATTGACGAGGCACAGGAACTAACCGAACTTTCCGTGAAAAATAATCTTATCCTCATGGTTGGACATCTTTTGCAGTATCATAATGCCTTTATTAAATTAAAAGAACTAGTATCTGCGGGCGAACTTGGCAGGGTTAATTATATCTATTCAAACAGACTGAATCTCGGAAAGGTAAGAAGGGAAGAAAACGCGCTCTGGAGCTTTGCCCCCCATGATATCTCCATGATATTAACCCTTTCAGGGGACTATCCTGATTTTATATATGCGACCGGCGGAAATTATCTCCACAGAAAAATAGCGGATATCACCACAACACATTTGCAGTTTTCAAGCGGATTACGCGCCCATATATTTGTCTCTTGGCTTCATCCCTATAAAGAACAGAAATTAGTTGTAGTGGGTGATAAAAAAATGGCTGTTTTTGATGATTGTCTGGACTGGAGTGAAAAACTTGTCTTATATCCCCATGAAATTGTCTGGAAGGAAGGCATGCCTGTGCCTGTGAAGGCATCAGGTGAAAAAGTTGAACTTAAGGAGATAGAGCCGCTTTTTAATGAATGTGAGACATTTTTAAAGTGTATAAACTCAAGGACACAACCTGTCACTGACGGAGCAGAAGGTGTAAAGGTTCTTCAAATATTAAATCTTGCCCAGGAATCACTGGAAAAGGGATATCCCATAGACATTACAAACAAGATAAACAATGTTTTTGTCCATGAAAGCTCTTTTATTGATAAAAATGCAAGCATTGGAACAGGCACAAAGATATGGCATTTTTCCCACATCCTTGCTGGTTCAACCATTGGAAAAGATTGCAATATTGGACAAAATGTCATGATAGGCCCGGATGTATCTATTGGCGGCCGGTGCAAGATCCAGAATAATGTGAGTATTTATAAAGGTGTTACCCTGTCTGACGAAGTTTTTTGCGGGCCGTCCGTTGTTTTTACCAATGTGCATAACCCAAGGGCGCATATAAGAAGGATGGATGAAATAAGAAAAACCCTTGTTAAAAAAGGCGCAAGCATCGGGGCAAATTCAACTATTATATGCGGAGTCACTCTGGGTGAATATTCTTTTATTGGAGCAGGCGCGGTGGTTACAAAGGACGTGCCGGATTATGCCCTTTTTATGGGAAATCCCGCAAGACAAACGGGTTGGATGTGCAAATGCGGCGCCAAGCTTGATGAACATCTTATATGCAGTTCCTGCGGCGATGTTTATGAACTTCTTGATGGGGACAGATTGATTTTTACAAAAAAGACCTCGTAACTTACTCTTATTTCGTTAAATTCTGAAATAATTTTTTTTTCTGTCTCTTTAATAAGTTTCCTGCTCCATATAAATTTGTTATTATCTTTCACATTCACACCAGTGTATTTTAATGACCTCAAAAGACTTATTAAATCAGGATAGGTTTTATGGCTTGTTTCCGGGATAAGTGTAAAATTATCAGGAAAATTATCCTGCAAAAAAAACTCCCATTCATTTTTAGAATGAAAAGATACGGATATTAACGGTTCTTGAATAAATTTACTTAGTTCTGCAAGGGTATTATTTCCAAAAATGCTAAAAAGCAGACATTTGGGCAGTTTTCTTATTTCATTAAATCTTTTTATAAAATAAAAGGGATTATTAAGCCAGTGAATCACACTGTTTGAGGTGATAAAATCAAAATCATCAAAAAAGTCCAAAGCCAATGTTTCAATATCTGCATTAATACATTGTATTGACGGATTTTTCTTGCTGGCTATATCTGTCATTTCCTGTGATATATCAATGGATAATATAGCTGAATCCAAAAATCTTTTTCTTAAAAACCCTGAATAGCAACCTGTTCCGCAGCCAAGCTCAACTATTTTCTTATATTTATCCTCCTGATTAATAAAGGAAATCAGCTTTTCGGCAATGTTTCTCTGGATAAAGGCATAATTATCATATGTTTTTGCTGCCTTAGAAAATGAATTTTTTATATTTTCTTTTAATATCAATTTGATAATATCTCTTTAAATTCTTGTGAAAAAAATGATAAATGACCTGTTTTTAGGATATAAGACGAAATATTACGGTTTTCAGGAATTTTGGGGTACATTTCAGGTAAAACCAGTTTATCAAGACTTCCCTGAATTATAATTGTTTTAATATGCCCGGCAAAAGACAGGTCTATTGGCTTATTTCTCAGATAGTTAAGGCTGTCAGCAAGTTCATCCCCGCAAAAATTTTTTAAGTAATCCCCTTCAAGTTCTTCCTTAAATATCTGGTATTGCTTCCTGTGTCCTAAAAAAACAAATTTATAAAACTCTTTTAAGGTGTTTACTCTGTCTTTTTTTATCTGTATTTTTTTTTCTTCTATTTCATCTTCATAAAAATAAGACCTGATATTTAACAAATAAACAGATGGGATAACAACGGTATTTTGAAATTTTTCCAATAACTCAGCGACAAAAAAGCCGCCCATTGACCAACCAAGAATTGAAAAACTATTTATTTTGTTTGCATTAATAAATAAAAAAAAATCTTCAAAAAAATCAGGCTTCAGATAGGAATTCAGGGTAAATATGTAATTAAAGGGTAAATCAAGAGATTTAAAAATCCTGTAATCAAATGCCCAGCCCGAAAGAAATAAAATATTGTTTTCAAAACCTCTGTGAATAAATTTAAAATTATCACAGCAACTCATCAAGGCTCCTCAATAAATCCTGAATAATATTATAATTATGGTGAACTGTCACAGAAAGCCTTATCCTTGAAGCCCCTTCAGGAACCGTGGGGGGACAAATTGCCTTTACATAAAATCCTTTTTCAAAAAGACCGCTTGAAAGCCATAGCGCCTTTTCATTGCTTCCCACAACAATTGGAATAATATGTGACTGGCTCTTGGTATCAATATTAAGTCTTTTTCTGATGCCGCTTCTTATTTCATAAGATGCGCCCTGTAATATTTTTCTTAAATTCGGCTCTTTTTTTACTACCTCAATGGCTTTTATGTTTGCTGCAATAACATTCGGAGGCAGTGAGGTGGAATAAATAAAGGTTCTTGTATTATTTATTAAAAATTTTTTTATATCCTCAGAACAGGCGACAAAAGCCCCATAGCTCCCAAGCGCCTTTCCAAATGTTCCAATAATTATCTCCACATCTTTTGCCATATCCCTTGAAATAAGACCTTCACCGTCCGCGCCTATCACGCCTATACTGTGCGCCTCATCCACCATAAGATGCGCGCTGTAACGTTTTTTAAGCCAGATAAGCTCTTCTATAAGCGCAATGTCACCATCCATACTGTAAAGGCTTTCCGCAACAATAAGACAATTCCTATAATTTGACCTGTGGCGTTTTAATAATTCCTCAAGATGGTTGATATCATTGTGATTAAATCTGAAAAACCTGCATTTTGAAAGCCTTACCCCGTCAATAATGCTCGCATGACAGAGTTTATCCGCAAAAATAACATCATCAATCTTCATAAGAGAAGCAATAATACCTGTGTTTGCAAGATAGCCGCAGCCAAATACAAGGGAGGCTTCAGCCCCTTTAAAATTTGCGATATCAGATTCAAGTTGATGGTGAAGGGATGTATCGCCGCTCATAAGACGGGATCCTCCGCTTCCCACGCCCCATTCTTCAGAGATTTTCTGGCTTTGCGCAATGAGTTCCGGATGGCGGGAAAGTCCTAAATAGTCATTGGAGGAGAAATCAATTAATTCTTTGCCCGCAATGGTGATAATAGAATTTTTAACGCTGGTTTTTGGTAAAAGTTCTCTTAGATTTTTTTCTTTAAAATAGTTCATAAATATATCTGGTTATCTTTTTAATAATATAACTCAATTTTTTATTTATTCCTCTCAATTTTTGATAAATAAGGAATTAAAAGAATTTTGAGATTATAGGTGAATTTAAAATAAATTTTATTTAAATCTGATTTATTTGATGCAATGATTGGATTATATTGAAAAAAATAGATAAAAACTTATTCAGGAAGAAAAAAATGCGCCGGATAGATTATATTATAAAACCCCACCGCTTTAAAACGGTGGGGTTAATGTAAATTACAATGTGCAAAACAGAGTAGACGCGATGTTAAAAACCATAACTACACACCACAACTTGTTAATTATATAAGTAGGTTTTGATAAACTATTTGGAAAGTTCTTCTTTAACTTTTGGCTTACAAGTACCCTTAGGAAGTTTGCCATCTGCAACATCTTTTTTGCATGCTTCATATCTTTTTTCAAGGTCGGCCTGTTTATCTTTTGATAATCCATCAAACTTAGCTTTAATTGTTGCGTTTTCAGGGGTAGCTAACCATTCCATTAAATCACTTGCTGAAAAAGCAGTGGTGGTCATTGAGCCGATAAATAGAGCAAGAGTAACAACAAGGAAGATTTTTTTCATTTTTTTCTCCTTAGAAAAAATTAAATTTTTAATAACTTATTGTTCTAAAATATAAATTATCTCAGAACAAAGCCAATGTGGATGTATGTCAGATTCAGGACATCGCCCATACCCTAAACCTTTCCCCTTTAAAACATTAAAAACCTTTTATAAAACCCCTTGTTGCTCCAACAACACAACAGAAAATCTATAATATTTTCTTTTATGTTTATTTTTGCAATGTAAAAAAATTATATTCGTAATATCATATTTCTGTCAAGATTATTTTTATACAAAAAAACTATTTATGACAGCTTGCGCAAACAGTTCCTTTTGGAACATTCATTTCTTTATGACATGGCCAGCATACTGTTTTATGAAAATCATTTCCCACACCCGCAAAATTGTTGATTTCAAATTTAAGCTTTCCACCCTCGGCGCTTGCATGACATTTTGTGCATTCAAGCTTTGCCTGATGCTTGTGATGCGAGAAAACAACAGCTGGTTTTGTTGCCTCAACCTTGTATTTTGCCTTTAAATCAATGTTCTCAGGGCCTTTTCCCCCTGCGATAAGCACACCTGATATACAAAAAATACCGGTTAACATTGTGGCAAAAAAAAATCTTTTATTCATAATCCCTCCTAATATTTAATGATCTTAGTCGTATATTAAAATGACTTGTTATAAAATGCAAGTTTTTTAAAAATTTTTAAGATTTTCAATAAAAATTAAAAATTATTCTTCGTTATTTCTATAAACTCATCCTCATTAATAACCTTTACCCCAAGCTCCCGCGCCTTTTTTAATTTTGAGCCGGGTTTATCCCCTACAACACAATAGTCGGTGTTTTTAGATATTGATGAAACCACATTTCCCCCAAGCCTTTTTATCCTCTCCTTTGCCTCATCTCTTGAGAGATTTGGAAGAGTTCCTGTAAGAATAAAATTTAAGCCTGTGAGAGTCAGTTTGGAAACATCTATTTTCTCAGCCTCAAAGATTAAACCTGCATCCAGCAATCTTTCAACAAGTTTTTGCTTTTTTTCAACGGAAAACCAGTTAAATATCTCAAGAGCCATTTCCCCGCCGATTCCCTCAATATGGACTAAATCATCTTTGGAGGCTAATATTATCACTTTTATGTCATTAAACCTTTTTGCAAGCTCCCATGCGGTGACCTCTCCCACCTGAGGTATTCCAAGGGCATAGATAAACCTTGCAAGGGTTGTAGTTTTGCTGGTATTTATGGCATTTATAAGATTTTCAGCAGATTTTTCAGCAAATCTGTCGAGATTAAGCAAATCATCCATTGATATTGAATAAATATCCGAAACATCCTTTATTAATCCCGCATTAATAAGCTGCTCAACAATCTTTGGACCAAGTCCGTCAATGTTCATGGCATTTTTTGATGCAAAATGCGTGATTGATTTTAAGACCTTTGGAAAACATTCAGGATTAACACACTTGTAATGCGCCTCACCAACCTCTCTTTCTATTTTTCCATCGCATACAGGACAGGCGCCAGGCATCTTAAAGGGCATTTCCTCTCCTGTGCGCCTTTCAACCAGAGGCTTTACAACCTCAGGAATCACATCCCCCGCGCGCCGTATCTCAACCCAATCACCAAGCCTTATATCCTTTCTATTTACCTCATCCTCATTATGAAGCGTTGCCCTTCCAACCATCACACCGCCAACCCTTACAGGCTCCATAATTGCAATGGGCGTTATTGTCCCCATTCTTCCAACACTTAACAAAATATCTTTAATCTTTGTTATTACTGAAGGAGCTTCAAATTTATATGCGGTTGCCCAGCGCGGACTTCTTGCCTTTGCGCCAAGTCTCTCCTGAAAATCCAGACTATTAACCTTAATAACAACTCCGTCAATCTCATAATCAAGTTTTCCCCTTATTTCATGGATATTATTACAAAATTTTATAACATCCTTTATTCCTGTAAATTTTTCAATTAATGGATTGGTCTTTAACCCCAGTTTTTTTAAGAGCTCCAGCGCTTCCCACTGGCTGTTGATTTTAAAGCCTTCGATTGCTGAAATTCCATAAATAAAGCAGTCCAAAGGTCGCATTGCCGTTATGGAAGGGTCAAGCTGTCTTACTGAGCCTGCGGCGGCATTTCTTGGATTTGCAAAGACAGGCTCTCCTTTTTCTTCTCTTTCCTTATTAAACAGAATAAAATCATTTTTTTTAATAAAGATCTCGCCTCTTGCCTCAATTATTGTTATTTTTTCATTAATATCCATGAGTTTAAGGGGAATTGATTTTATTGTCCTTATATTTTGTGTGATTTCTTCCCCAACATAGCCGTCACCCCTTGTGGATGCGATTTTTAATATATTATTTTCATATACAAGCTCCACTGCAAGCCCATCAATCTTCGGCTCTGCGACATACTCAATTTCATCATTAATTCCAAGGAATTTTTTTATGCGTTTTTCGAAATCAATAAGTTCTCCAGCAGAAAAACTGTCATCAAGGCTTAACATGGGGATTGTATGGGAAACAGAGTTAAACTTTTCAGATGGTTTTGCCCCCACCCTTTGAGTTGGAGAATCAAGGGTTATAAGTTTGGGATGTCTGGTTTCAAGGTCTTTAAGCTCGCGCAGGAGCGTATCATATTCCAAATCGCTTATCTTTGGACTGTCAAGGATGTAATAGAGATAATTATGGTAATTAATCTCCTTGCGGAGTTTTTCAATGCGGGATTTTATGTTGTTTATTTCTGATGTCATGGTTAAAAAACTTGTTTCTGCGCTCATCCTTTGGCATTTTGGGATTTCCTTGCAAGATTCGATAATTTTACATTATTATTTTACTGATTTTATCTTCAAATTCTTCAATATTTTCAGCCTTTACAGCATCCCATAAAAGGGACATAAGAATATCCCTTGAATTTATAAAATTTATTTTATTGGCTATATTTTCATTAACAACGCCAAATTTTCTTTCAAGGACGCCCAAAATAGCCTCCCTCGAATTCATTATTGAGCCTTCTTCAAAACCTTCCTTAAACATTGGATCCTGTCTCATATCAATTACTATTGGCATGTTTTTTGCCTCCTTCAGATAATCTTTAAATTCCGCAATTGCCTGCTTTCTTAATTTTACCATATATATTATCTTTCTGATATAATCTTCTCTTTGTTTTTCAGGCAACTGACTGATTTTTTGAAATAATCTTTCCCATAAACCTTTTTTTCTCTGACATAATATCGCAAGGATATTATCATTAGGGTCTTCGCTATCAAGAAGGATTTCACAGTTCATTTCTTTTATGTCTTTCACCAAAAACTTAAAGAAAAGATTTGTTTCATTAATCTCCCCTTTTATGGGACATAAATTGTCACCAACCCACAACACCATCTGAAAAGGTGACTGGCTGTATAATTCTCTTATTAAAAGGTAATATTTAAGCATCCTGAAAGCCATTTTAGGGTCATCCTGCGCCTGAACCTCAAGATGAAATATTGTATTATCATTAAGCCTCACAAGAAAATCCGCATTTCTTTCCTCAACCTTTGGAAAATTTGGCTCAAGCAGTTCTATAACTGTCTTTCCTGTTAAAAGTTCAATAAATCTCTTTGGAATACCCTGAAGTATTTCCCTTAAAGTCCTGTCAAAAATAAATCTTGCATCAGATTTCGCTGTATTATTCATGCCTTACCTCAATTAAAACACACTCTTCATTATTGTCCCTGAATTTTACACATGCAGATTTCTTTCTTTAAGATAACTTGATATATTTTTCAGGATATTGCCCATTTCAGCAAAATAAACCAGCGCCAGTTTAATACCTTCCAATATATCCGCTTCATTATTGGGATATTCATGTGTTAATTTATTTCTGATAATTCTATATTCAATCCACCTGTCAGAATTATCAATAATCTCAAGTTTCTCAAGCCTGTCCAACACATCGAGAAGTGACATATTATCTTTATATTCCCCTACTCGCTTCAATAATTCCTTAAATAGCTTATCACCCATGAAGTCCTGTAATTTAATAAATCTGAAAATAAAGGCATCAATGCTCTTTATTTGTTCCTTATTTTCATAAAGCTTCAAATCTAAGGGATATTTTAAGATATCTTCATAATGGTCATTTGCCCTGTTAAAATGCAGATACGCAGTATCAACTGCCTCTTTTAGCATAGCAAGATTCCCTCTTTTTTTGCTGTATGAAAAATAGACTTATCTTCCCCGAAAGGGGTTTTAATTAGTAAATCTACTTTTCTTTGTGTTACTCTTGTGTAAATTTTTTTTAAAAAATTCACCTGAGTTTGCATATCTACACTTTTAGAGGTTTCAAGATAAAGGTCAATGTCTCCACCTTTTTTGCTGTCATCTGCGCGGCTTCCAAAGAGATAGAGCCTGATTTCTTCACCAAAGTATTGTTTTGCATATTTTACAATGTTATTTTTTTCTTCAGTTGTTAATCTCATATTTTAACCCTTATATATCAAAAAATAACTTTATTTTTCAGCAACCACCTCAAAGTTAACATGCCTTCTCTTGATATTAACCCCTTTTAGCCTTACTCTCACAGGCATTCCTATCTGAAATATCTTTTTGGTATTCTGTCCGAACAGACGGTAGTTTTCAACATCATAAACATAATAATCATCAGCAAGGTCAACAAGCCTTACTGCTCCCTCCACAAAGACATCTTTTAATTCAACAAAAAAACCAAAGGATGCCACACCTGAAATCACCCCGTCAAATTCAGCGCCAACCTTATCTTCCATAAACCTGACCTTGAGTCTTTCCACCATCTCCCTTTCCGCTTCCATTGCCTTTCTTTCAAGAGAAGAGGTATTTTCGCCGATTTTTTTTAATTCCTCGTGCTGATAAACTTTTTTCTTTGTCTCAATAAATCCTCGCAAAACCCTGTGCGTGACAAGGTCGGGATATCTCCTTATAGGAGATGTAAAATGAAGGTAAAAGGATGAGGCAAGACCAAAATGACCTATATTATCAGGTGAATATACTGCCTGCTGCATTGAGCGGAGCAAAATGCTGTTAATAATATATTCCTGCGGGAGATTAACCACCATCTTAAGAACCTGCTGACACCATGCAGGCGTCACCTCATCCTCAATTTTGACATTAAATCCAAGTGTCTGGGCAAATCTTATAAAATCAAGAACTTTCTGCGTATCAGGCGTATCATGCACCCTGTATAGAGTGGGTATTTCTTTTAAGCTTAAAAACGTTGCCACCGCCTCATTAGCGGCAATCATAAACTCTTCAATAAGCTTGTGAGCTTTATTGCGCTCTCTTTTTATAATATCCTCCATGTTTCCGCTTAAACCAATTATTATCTCAGGTTCTGGCAGGTCAAAATCAATGCTCCCGCGCTGCGTCCTTTTTATGCCGATTAAATCGCTTAATTCCTCCATATCCTTGACGTTTCTAAAAAAAATTTTATCATCCCCTTCAAGTCCCCTTGAGGTCTTTTTCTGCATAAGCTTAAAAACTTCATTATACGTGAATCTTTTTTTGCTCTTTATAACCGAGGAATAAAAACGGGTTTTTCTGATATTTGCCTCTTTGTCATACCAGATTTCAGCTGTCATGGTCAAACGGTCTTTATTTGGGACAAGGCTACAAAGATTATTTGATAATTTTTCAGGAAGCATAGGCACAACCGCATTTGGAAAATACACGCTTGTGCTTCTTATAAGGGCATCCTTGTCAATGGGATTGTCCCTCACAACATAATGGCTGACATCAGCGATTGAAACAAAGAGAATATAACCGTTTCTGGTCTTTTTAACATACACCGCATCGTCAAAATCCCTTGCATTTTCACCGTCAATGGTCACAAAAGCGAGATTTCTTAAATCTGTCCTGTTTGTTATGTCATCTTCTGATATTTCATCAGGGAATTTTTCAAGCTCATCCATTGTGGCGGCTGAAAACTGGTGGGAAAGGTCGTGTTTTCTTATTACTATCTGTGTCTGAACACCAAGGTCAAGGGGGTCTCCGAGAACCTCTACTATTCTTCCCTCTGGATTTCTTGATTCCTCTGGATATTCGGTTATTTCAGCCCAAACAGCATCGCCATGTTTTGCATCTAAGGTAAAACCCTGTGGAATAAAAACATCAAACGCAAGCCTTTCATCTTCGGGAACAACATAACTGTAGGATTTATGTATATGGAAAGTTCCCACGAGCCTTTCAATGGTTCTTTCAAGAATTCGGATGACAGAGCCTTCCTGGCGTTTTCCCCTGGATTTTTCAACCCTCACCACCACTCTGTCTTTATGCATAGCGCCTTTAAGGGCTTTTGGGGGAATAAAGATATCTTCCTCCTTTTTTTTACCTTCTTCAACCTCTGGCTCAAGAAAGCCAAACCCATCAGGATGAATAGATATTTTTCCTGTGACAAGATGCATTAACTGTGCGACTCCGAACCTGTCGCCTTTTATATGGACAATTTTTCCTTCATCCACAAGGTCATCAAGCATCAGCCTGAGAAGACCCTTGTTTTTTCTGTCAATGTCAATTTCCCTTGCAATCT
This sequence comes from Desulfobulbus propionicus, assembly GCA_020720325.1. GTDB lineage: Bacteria > Desulfobacterota > Dissulfuribacteria > Dissulfuribacterales > DYOW01 > DYOW01. The sequence goes on along the minus strand of DYOW01000011.1, from coordinate 262 downwards.
CGTGCTGATAAAGGGGTCTCCCTGCATTGGACATTACTGAAATAATTTTATCAGGGGTTAAGACTGTGGTTCTGCTTCTTTTTTCTTTTTTTGCCATTTTTATTTAAGATATACTCCCGTTGTATTGTTTCCAGATTGGAAAAATTAAATAGTTATCCAGTTATCATTTAAAAACAAATAAATTTCTTTCCCATTATATTCTAATACATTATGCCGTGTTGTGTCAAAGATAATCCATTTTTTATTTGAAACTCGTATTAGA
>DYOW01000010.1 GCA_020720325.1 Desulfobulbus propionicus | reverse complement strand
AAATAGTAAATCAAAGGAATTGATATTATTTCCAGCTGATTCAATGGAATGCTTTAACTTGATAGAATATCATTTTTGAGGAACAGATCATTAACAAATTTTTTAATGCTGATAATGATTTATTTCCTTATAATGACTTTTACATAGAAATAAAAAGCTAACAATTCGCTGCGCCTGAGAGCGAAGCGCCGCAGATGAGCTCAATCGTTAAAAGCCTCTTCCAAACTGTAATTATTGTAAATACTTAATCTTCAATTAAATGAGAATAAAATGCCAGACAAGGATATAAAATCATTTGAGGAAATGATTTCTAAGCGAATGGATTCCGCAAAGAAATCATTTTTTGGATTCCAGAAACAACTCAAATCTGAATTAAAGAAATACAGGCTGAATAATATGCTCACATCGCTCTTTATATCAAGTATATGGCTTCCAAATATTAGATTCTGATTGCTGTAAGTACCGAGCATAAAATCAAGCCTAACGCTCATATAGTCAACCGTTTATTAATTGTGCCTTGGAGGTAACATCAATGCAAAATAGAATAATAGGCAATACTGAACGAAAATTAGCAACGATTGGTCTTGGCTGCATGGGCCTGTTGGAGTTTTACGGTCCGCCCATGGAGCTTCGCGCTGCAGTCAAGCTGTTGCGCGAAGCGATAGAATTGGGCGTCGAACATTTCGATACGGCAGAAATGTATGGAATTGGCGGCGCGAATGAGTCGCTGCTTGGCGAAGCTTTCAATGACCGCCGCAACCGTGTTTTTATTGCCACCAAGTTCGGGCCAACGCGGAATTTTAAAACAGGTGAGTTCATTGGCCTTGATGGTTCGCGTGATAACTGTAGGCGCGCCATCGAAGGTTCACTGCAACGTCTGCGCTCCGACACTATCGATCTGTATTACCTGCATCGTGTTGATCCTGCCACACCGATTGAGGAAACTATCGCAGCGATGGCCGAACTGGTAGCAGAAGGCAAGGTTCGCGCCATCGGCTTATCCGAAGCTTCGGGCGAAACGATCCGCCGCGCAGCCAAGATACACCCGATTGCGGCGGTACAATCGGAGTATTCGATCTTTAGCAGGGATATCGAGACAGATGTCATTCCAGCTTGCATCGAGGTCGGAGCATCTCTGGTTGCCTACTCACCGCTCGGCAGGGGTATGCTGACGGGACAATTCAAGACAGAGACACTGGGTGAAGGCGACTGGCGATTGACAACGCCTCGTTACCAGGATGATGCCTATACTGCCAATGTGGCGCTCGTTGATGAGATCGAAGCAGTGGCGTCGAAGAAGTCATGTACACCGGCGCAGGTTGCCCTCGCATGGGTAATAGGACGTGGCGAACACATCATGGCCCTTACGGGAACGACGAAAATCAAAAACCTCAAATCGAATATAGGAGCTTACGATGTGGAACTATCCAAAGATAAGCAGATGATCCTGGACGCATTGGCGGATCGCGTAATGGGTAATCGCTACGACGAATGGGGTATGGCAGGCATAAATGGCTAAATTATTCTGCAGAAATAGTGGAATACCGCGTCCTGTGAACCTTATCAAAGGCTAACAATCACATGCGCTCGGACAGCTTTTTATGATTTTTTCTGATATTCAGCAAATAAATTCTTATTATTAATAATCAGCTCATATATTGTATATCGTTTGTCTGCTTTGGATTTGCCGCCAATTTTTACGGAAATATCATAAAGATAACCCTGGATTTTGTCCATTTTAAGGGTCTGGTATTGTATGCCTTCATTAAAACCGGATTTTCCGCAAACATGGGAGATATTTCCGAAAGATACCGGCGCTCCATATACCCTGCAGTTTACAGGTCTTGCCTCATAAAGCATGCAGTCTTCATTTTCTGAAAGCAAAGGGCATCTTATTCTTCTTTTATCAGGGTGGAGATTTTGTTGTTTTTGAGATTCTTTATTTGACTTTTGTGAGTTATTTATTATTGTATTCTGGGTTGCATCATCAAGCTGCTTAAAAGAATTAAGTATAAAAATGGCCTCAATAAGGGATACGTCAAAAAAGGCATTGCAGCAGTCGGAGCAGCCTTTTTTGCAGAGCACAGCCTGATTATAAAGCTTGTGAACTTCTTTTAGTGTATTGTCTAACTGGTTAAGTAAAAATAAAAAATCACTGAACATAATAAAAAATTACTTGACTATTTTGAGGATTTTTTTTAATATAGAAAATTTCATGTATTTAAGATATTAATTATTTGACTTTATGCAATAATAATTTTTATGAAAATTATAAATCATTTTTTGGATATAATCCATTTAAAAGATATACCGGAAGAAGGTCTAAACCTTGTTTTTGATGAAAAAAAGGTTATAGAAGATGTGGAGCTTGTCTCAAACATTAAAGGAGAGACATTCTTTGAAAAGGTAAGGGAAGATATTATCTTAAAAGGCGAATTTGTGACAGATATACACCTTAACTGTGACAGATGTCTCGAAGATTTTGCCTTCCACATTGATGATAATTTTTTTTACACCCTTTTGCACAGGGAAAAAAAAGATGAAAATGAAGAAACAGAGCCTGATATTCTGTATTTTGACGGTAACAATATAAATTTTTTAGATATTATACATGAACAGATAATATTGCAGATACCTCTTAAGACTGTTTGTAAAGAGGATTGCAAGGGTATATGTCCGGGCTGCGGTAAAAATCTTAATATAGAAGAATGCAGTTGTGACAAAAAAGATGATAATATTTTTTTTGAAAAGTTGATTAATTTAAAAAAATAGAAAAAAACGGAGGATAAAATGGCAGTTCCTAAAAAGAAACCTTCCCGCTCAAGACGAGGATTAAGAAGGGCGCATGACAGCCTATCAGCGCCAGCTCTTTCTGTATGTCCATCTTGTGGAGAACCTAAAATGCCACACAGGATATGTCCATCCTGTAAGACATATAAAGGAAGAGTATTTTTTAAAGTAGAAGAAGAAAAATAAACTATGTCAATTGCTGTGGACGCAATGGGCGGGGATTTTGGCCCGGAAGTTATAGTTGAAGGCGCAGTGGCTGCATCGAAGGAAAAGAATCTCGAAATAATCCTTGTTGGTCAGGAAGAAATAATTCAAAGGGAATTAAACCGGCGCCATGCAAAGGATTTGCCCATAAAAATTAAACAGGCAAGCCAGGTGGTTGAGATGGACGAATCTCCTGCTGATGCAATCAGAAAGAAAAAGGATTCTACCATTAAAGTAGCGCTTGAACTGGTTAAAGACAGAACTGTCTCTGCTATTGTAAGCGCAGGTAATTCCGGCGCAACCCTTGCCGCAGCCACTATAATACTCGGAAGAATACAGGGGGTAAGACCGGCTATCGCAACCGTAATGCCCACCCTTAAAGATCCCGTTGTTTTGATTGATGTTGGCGCGAATGTTGACTGTAAACCCCACCACCTCTGTCAGTTTGGAATAATGGGTTCGGTATTTTCAAAAAATATCCTTTCCAATGAAAATCCTTCTGTGGGTCTTTTAAGCATTGGTGAAGAAGACTATAAGGGAAATATCCAGGTGAAAAAGGCATATGAACTTTTGGATAAAAGCGGGCTTAATTTTATTGGAAATGTTGAGGGCAGGGATGTCTTTAAGGGAAATGTAAATGTTATAGTCTGTGATGGATTTGTTGGAAATATTTGTCTGAAGCTTAGCGAAGGCCTTGCAGAATCCATAATTCAAATGCTGAAAAGAGAAATAGAGGGTGATGTAAGCGCAAAGCTTGGTTATATATTTTCAAGAAGCGCCTTTAAGAGATTTGGAAAGAGAATAGATTATTCGGAATATGGCGGGGCGCCATTGCTTGGCATAAACGGAATTGTTATTATAAGCCACGGCAAGTCAACTCCCAAAGCAGTGAAAAATGCTATTATTATGGCAAATGAATTTAAGCTTTCTAATTTTATAAAGCAGTTAGATGAAGCCCTTTCATCAAGAAAGGAAACAATATCCGCTCAAAAGGTTGAAAAATTGAATGGGGTTTAGTTGCGTGATCGCAGGGACAGGGTCATATATTCCTGCAAAAAAATTATCAAATTATGACCTTGAAAAGACTGTTGACACCACAGATGAGTGGATAAAGACAAGGACAGGGATTGAGACAAGATATATTGCTGAAGATTATGAAACCTGTTCGTATATGGGGGCAAAATCCGCTGAAAAAGCCCTTGAAATGGCAGGGTTAAGCGCATTTGACCTTGATATGATAATTGTGGCTACAATCACCCCTGATATGCCAATGCCTTCCACTGCATGTCTGGTGCAAAAGGAACTTGGGGCAAAAAATGCCTTTGCCTTTGATATTAATGCAGCCTGTTCAGGCTTTGTTTACGGGTTAACCCTTGCCTACAGTTTTATTCAAAATAATCCTGACAAAAATATTCTCCTTATAGGTAGTGAGGTTTTATCCAAAAGGGTAAACTGGAGCGACAGGTCAACGTGTGTTCTTTTTGGGGACGGCGCAGGGTCAGTTATTATAAAAGGAACGGAAAATCATGATTCCGGGATATTGCATTTATGTCTTCATTCTGATGGAAATTTATGGGAACTCCTTACCATAAAGGGTCTTGGAACCGCATATCCTTTAACCAATGAGAATTTAAAAAACGGTTTTCAGTACATTCATATGGAAGGAAGAGAGGTCTTCAAAAATGCGGTAAGATCCCTTGAGGCTGTCTCAAGAGAGGCTCTGGAAAAAACCGGATGGGTCACAGAAGATGTTGACTTTGTGTTTGCCCACCAGGCTAACACAAGAATACTTGAGGCGCTTGCAGAAAAATTATCAATTCCATCAGATAAGGTCTTTATAAATATCAATAAATATGGTAATACCTCATCAGCAAGCATTCCAATTGCTATAGATGAAGCAAATAGGCTTGGACTACTTAAAAAAGGTATGCGCCTCCTTATTGTTGCTTTTGGGGGAGGCTTTACCTGGGGCGCTATAACAATGATATGGTAGAGGTGAGAAATGACAACTGTTAATTATTTTCTTGATGAAGAACAGCAGATGATTGTTGATCTTGCAAAAAAGATCACACATGAAAGAATTATCCCGATAAGGGCCGAACTTGACGAAAGAGAAGAGTTTCCCTGGGATATTATGGGTGAGCTTTCAAGATCAGATCTTTTCGGATTATATATTCCCGTAGAATATGGCGGTCTTGGAAAAGGTTGTTTTGAGATGTGTCTTGCGCTGGAACAGCTTGGTTACGGATGTATTGCCGTTACAACAACATATGCCGCAAGCGCCCTTGGCGCATATCCTATACTTTTATTTGGCACAGATCAGCAAAAGGAAAAATACCTTCCTGATGTTGCAAGCGGAAAAAAGCTTGGGGCATTTGCCCTTACTGAGGCAGGCGCAGGAAGCGATGCCGCCGCAATGCAGGCAACAGCAGTGGAGGATGGTGATTTCTGGGTTATTAACGGCTCAAAACAATGGATAACATCCGGCGGTGAAGCAGAGCTTTATACTGTTATTGCAATGACAGATAAAAATAAGGGCGCCAGGGGCGCATCTGCCTTTATTCTTGAAAAAGGCGATGAAGGTTTTAGTTTCGGGAAAAAAGAAAGAAAAATGGGGTTAAGGGCATCTTCCACAAGGGAACTTATTTTTAAGGACTGCAGGATTCCCAAAGACAGGTTAATTGGTAAAAGAGGTCTTGGATTTATTATTGCAATGAGAACCCTGGACTATGCAAGACCGGGAATTGGCGCAATAGGCGTTGGACTTTCCCAGGCTGCCCTTGATGAGGCAGTAAAATATGCAAAGGAAAGGATTCAGTTTGGTCAGCCAATCATAACTCTTCAGGCTATTCAGCATATGCTTGCGGATATGGCGACTCAAACCGAGGCCGCAAGGTCTCTTGTATATTCAATAGCAAAGACCATTGATGTAAATTCAAAGGATTTTTCCAAAATTTCTGCAATGGCAAAGCTTTTCCCCACAGACACCGCAATGAAGGTGACAACAGATGCGGTGCAGATACTTGGCGGTTATGGTTACATGAAGGATTATCCCGTTGAAAAGATGATGAGAGATGCAAAGATACTCCAGATTTATGAAGGAACTAACCAGATTCAGAGAAATGTCATAGGTCAGAGCCTTCATAAGGAATATGCCAAAAACAGTTAATTTTTATTTATAATTATTTTAATATGAAATTTATAGTCTGCATAAAACAGGTGCCTGACCCTAAAACAGTGAGATTTGACGAGGAAAAAGGCACGCTAATCAGGGAGGGTGTCCAATCCGCAATAAATCCATATGATTTAAATGCCCTTGAAGAGGCATTGTCATTAAAGAACAAATTAAATGCTGAAGTGGTGACATTATCAATGGGTCCTCCCCAGGCAACTGAATCAATAAAACAAACAATTGCAATGGGTGCAGACAGTGGCGTTTTATTGTCTGACAGGAAATTTGCAGGTTCTGACACACTTGCAACCACATATATCCTTTCAAATGCCATAAAGAAATTAGAATCTTTTGATATAATATTTTGCGGAAAGCAGACCGTTGACGGAGATACAGCCCAGGTTGGTCCGGGGCTTGCCGCTCGGCTTGGAATTCCTTCTATTACCTTTGTCAGAAAAATTGAAATTTCTGAGGACGGTTTTTTTATTCTTCACAGGGAGATGGAAGATCATATTTATGTTGTAAAGGCAAAACCTCCATTTCTTGTCACTGTCTGTGATTCAGCAAATACGCCAAGGCTTGAGACATTAAGAGGCAAGATGAAGGCAAATAAGGCAAACATACCTTTATGGGATAATAATTTTCTGGAAGGAAATGTGGAAATGATAGGACTTGACGGCTCTCCTACAAGGGTTGCAGGCGCTTCAATACCTCCTAAAAAGACACAAAAGGTTATGCTTGAGGGAGATGACAGCCAGCGCGTTGATTTTATGATTAATCTTTTAAGGGAAAAGGCCTTGCTGTAATGAAAGATGCTTCCGGTATTTTAATAGTCGCAGAATATTCTGATGATAAAATAAAGCTGGTTTCCTTTGAATTGGTAAAAAAGGCAAGAGAACTTGCTGATAAGATCGGCACATCAGTCTTTGTCTTTGTCATGGGGCATAATCTTAAAAATATTGATGAGTTTGGAGAATATGGAGCTGACAAAATTTATTACGCAGATGAACCAGCTTTGGAAAATTTTGATGATACAATTTATGCAAATATTACAACTGATTTAATAAAATTAGTAAATCCTGAGATTGTCCTTGCCCCTGCAACACCAATTGGCAGATCCTTTATACCAAGGGTGGCGACATATCTTGAAACAGGCTTGACTGCCGATTGCATTGATCTTGACATAAGAGTGGAAGACAGGATTCTTATCCAGAAAAGACCTGCATGGGGCGGAAACATGATAGCTGATATTTATTGTCCTGTAAAAAGACCCCAGATGGCCACAGTAAGACCAGGCGTATTTAAGGCGGAAAAAACAGGAAATAATAAGGCTGAAACAGAAAGGATAAATTCTTCCAATGAGGCGCTTACAAAAGGTTTTGATCTGGTAAGGATTGAAAAGGATGATTTTTCTGAAAATAAACTTAATAATTGCAATGTGATTTTTTCAGTTGGAAGAGGAGTTGACCCTGCGCTTATTCCCAAGATTAAAGAACTGGCAAGGCTTCTTGACGCAGGGGTTGGTTGCACAAGACCCCTTGTTGAGGGAAAAATTTTTCCACATTCATGCCAGATCGGACAAAGCGGAACTTTTGTCACCCCTAAGGTATGTTTTTCTCTGGGAATTTCCGGGGCAATCCAGTATACTGTGGGAATAAAAGGAGCTGAAAACAATATAGCAGTAAATAGAGATAGCGACGCACAGATATTTGAAGTTTCAGACTTTGGCATTGTGTCAGATGTAAATAAAATTATACCGTTACTTTTGGAAAAAATCAGGGAAATTAAGGGGATTAAATAATATGTTTTGTGACCTTAAAGAAAAAACAGCCCTTGTTACAGGCGCCTCAAGGGGAATCGGTAGCTTTATTGCAAAAAAACTGGCTTCTCATGGCGCTTTTGTATATATAAATTATAACAGCTCTGATGCAAGGGCTCAAAAGATTGTTGATGAGATAGTGGAGTCAGGCGGTCAGGCTGAACTTTGTAAGTTCGATGTATCAGATTATGAAGCAGTTTTAAACAGCTTTTCCGATATTATACAAGCAAAAGGAAATATTCATATACTTGTGAATAATGCAGGTATTACCAAGGATGCCCTGTTAATGAGAATGAAAGAGGCTGACTGGGATAATGTCATTAATATTAATCTTAAAGGCGTTTTTAACTGCAGCAAGGCTGTTGTTTCTTCTATGCTGAAGCAGCGTTTTGGAAGAATTATTAATATTAGCTCTGTTGTCGGTTCAATGGGAAATGCCGGACAGACAAATTATGCCGCAACCAAGGCAGGTCTTGAGGGTTTTACAAAATCAATGGCAAGGGAAGTGGCATCAAGGGGAATAACCGTTAACGCGGTGGCTCCCGGATATATTGAGACAGAGATGACAGATGTAATACCTGAAAAGATAAAGGAAGAATTAATCAAACAGATACCGTTAAACAGGATTGGAAAACCTGAAGAAATAGCAAATGCAGTGGCTTTTCTTGCATCAGATGAGGCATCTTATATCACAGGACACGTTTTTCATGTAAACGGCGGTTTGCTTTGTGACTAAAAACTTAATAATAATTTTTGGAAATAAAAAAAGATAAATATAATTAATTACGGAGGATTTTACAAATGAGCATAGAAGAACAGATGGTTGACATTATTGCAGAGCAGCTTAGTGTTCCAAAAGAAAAGGTAGTTCCCGCAGCTTCTTTTGTTGATGACCTTGGAGCAGATTCCCTTGACCTTGTTGAGCTTGTTATGGCAATGGAAGAAGAATTCAATGTGGAAATACCTGATGAAGATTCAGAAAAAATGAAGACAGTAGGGGATGCCATAAATTATATTAATACAAAGAAATAAAAATGGAAACTAACGGATTAAAAAGGGTTGTAATAACCGGTATTGGCGTTTTATCACCAGTAGGCATTGGAATTAAAGAAAATTGGGATAATTTGATAAACGGAAGATCAGGCATAGTCCCTATCACTCGCTTTGACAACACAAAATTTCCTTCAAAGATTGCAGGAGAAGTTAAAGGTTTTAATCCCACTGATTTTATGTCTGAAAAGATATCAAAGAGGATTGATTCTTTTGTGCGTTTTGGTATTGCCGCTGCTAAGATGGCAGTTGAAGATTCAAAGCTCAATGTGTTGCCTGAAAAGGCTCACAAATACGGTGTTATTACAGGTGTTGGTCTTGGCGGTCTTGGCGCTATTGAACAATACAGGGATGTGCTTGTTGCAAAAGGTCCAGAAAGAGTAAGTCCTTTTTTCATTCCAATGGCAATTCCGAATATGGCGTCAGGTTATATATCCATACTTTTTGCCTTAAAGGGTCCTAATACTGTTATGTGCACAGCCTGCGCAGCAGGAAGTCACGCAATAGGCGAGGCATTTAAGTCCATTCAGAGGGGTGTTTCCGATGTTATTATTGCTGGTGGCTGCGAATCAGTAATAACACCCCTTGCTCTCGCAGGTTTTTCTTCTATGAAGGCATTATCCACAAGAAATAATGACCCACAAAAGGCATCAAGACCCTTTGATAAAAAAAGGGATGGTTTTGTTATAGGAGAAGGCGCTGGAATGCTTGTGCTTGAATCCCTTGATCATGCGCTGGAGAGAGGCGCAAATATAAGGGCTGAGGTTATTGGATATGGTTTGACCGGGGATGCCTATCACATCACAGCTCCTCCGGATGACGGTGAAGGCGGGGCAAGGTGCATGCAGATGGCTTTGGATGACGCTGGAATAAGACCCGAAGACGTTGACTATATAAATGCGCACGGCACCAGCACTCCGTTAAATGATATATGTGAGACAAGGGCTATAAAACATGTTTTTGGAGAATATGCTAATAAACTTGCAATATCATCCACAAAATCAATGACAGGGCATCTTCTTGGCGGAGCTGGCGGCATTGAGGCTGTTTTTAGTGTTAAGACTATTGAAGAGGGAATGATACCTCCCACAATAAATCTTGAAGAGCCTGACGATGAATGTGACCTTGATTATGTCCCGAATGTCGCAAGGAAAAAGGATGTTAATGTGGTTCTTTCCAATTCTTTTGGTTTTGGTGGGACAAATGCTGTTTTAATCTTAAAGAAATTTTTGTAAATAGTTTTTGGAATATGAAAATATTAATTGCTTCTGATCATGGCGGATACAGGTTAAAAGAGACCATAAAGGAAATCCTTATCCGGAAAGGTTTTGATGTTGCTGACGCAGGATGCGAATCCGAAGAAAGCGTTCACTACCCTGTTTTCGCGACAGATGTCGCGGAAAAGATTGCAGAGGGAAAATACGACAGAGGAATACTTTTTTGCGGAAGCGGAATTGGCATGTCTATTGTCGCTAACAGGGTAAAGGGAATAAGGGCTGCCTTGTGTTTTGATCCGCTCACTGCCCAGTTAAGCAGGGAACACAATGATTCTAATATACTTTGTCTTGGAGGCAGGATTATTGGTCCTAAGATGGCAGAAGAAATTGTGCTTAAATGGCTTGAAACACCTTTTTTGGGTGGAAGACACGAGGAAAGAATCAAAATGATAGATGCGGAGGCAAAGTAAATGAAAGAGTTAATTGATACTGACAAAATAATTTTTGATTGTATCCGCTCGGAAACATTAAGGCAGACAAATCAGCTTGAGATGATAGCCTCGGAAAATTTTGCAAGTCCTGCGGTAATGCAGGCTGAAGGCTCTGTTTTAATGAACAAATATGCGGAAGGTTACCCTGGAAAAAGATATTATGCAGGCTGTGAGTATGTTGATGTAGTTGAAACTATTGCCATTGAAAGATTAAATGTCCTTTTTGGCTCTGAGTATGCAAATGTGCAGCCACATTCAGGCAGTCAGGCAAATATGGCTGTTTATTTCAGCATATTAAATCCCGGAGACACAATCCTTACAATGAATCTTGCCCACGGCGGGCATCTGACACATGGCTCTCCTGTTAATTTTTCAGGAAAGCTTTATAATGTTGTGCATTACGGAGTTAAAAAAGAAACCGGATATATTGATTATGAGCAGGTTGAAAACCTTGCCAAAGAACATCGTCCCAAATTAATTGTTGCTGGCGCCAGTTCTTATCCGAGGACTATTGATTTTGATCATTTTAAGTATATTGCAGATTCTGTAAATGCATATTTTATGGTGGATATGGCGCATATCGCAGGGCTTGTTGCAACAGGCATTCATCCATCTCCTGTGCCTTTTGCTGATTTTGTCACATCTACCACCCATAAGACCTTGAGAGGCCCAAGGGGCGGAATAATACTTGCGAAAGAAAAATTTGCCAAAATACTTGACAGCCAGATATTTCCGGGTATTCAGGGCGGCCCACATATGAATATTATAGCAGCAAAGGCAGTTGCCTTTAAGGAAGCCCTTGCAGCAGAATTTAAGACCTATCAGCAAAATATTGTTGCAAATGCCAGGGCGCTTGCCCAGACCCTTATTGATAACGGATTTAATCTTGTGTCAGGGGGAACTGATAATCACCTTATCTTAGTAGATTTAACCGATATGGGCATAACCGGCGCTGAGGCTGAGGAAGTTCTGGAAATGTGCGGCATTACTGTGAATAAAAACGCCATACCTTTTGACACAAGACCTCCAAGGGTAACAAGCGGCATAAGAATCGGAACTCCAGCTATTACAACAAGGGGACTAGGCCCTGAAGAAATGAAAACAATCGGAGAGTTTATTTCGAGCATACTGGTAGATCCTGCCAATGATATTCTTATAAGGAATATAAGAAGAGGTATCTGTCAGATTTGCGAAAAATATCCTATATACATTGATAAGATTAGTTGCAATAACTATTAAGTCTTAGAATTAACAGGATACAAAATTGCACATGGAAAGACCCTCATGGGAAGGATATTTTATGTCCGTTGCCCTCCTGATTTCTCAGAGATCAACGTGTCTCAGAAGAAATGTAGGAGCTTTGCTTGTAAAGGACAAAAGGATTTTATGCACTGGTTATAATGGTGTGCCCCAGGGAATAACCCATTGTAAAGAGGCAGGCTGTATAAGGGAAAAATTAAAAGTACCTTCAGGTGAACGCCATGAACTGTGCAGAGGCCTTCATGCAGAGCAAAATACCCTTATTCAGGCTGCAAGACACGGAGTATCCGTAATAGGAGCTGATCTTTACTGCACTGATATGCCCTGTATAATATGTATCAAAATGTTATTAAACGCAGATATAAAAAATATTTATCATTTGAGAAGCTACAGCGACCCTTTATCTATGGAGATGATGAAAGAAGCTCGCATCAATATTAAACAAATTATGCCTGAAGAAATAAATATTAAACAGACCATAGAATATTTGAGTAAATTTGATGAAATGTCCCTCTTGTAACAATCCTGATACCAAGGTTCTTGACACCAGAATCAGCAAGGATGGAAGAGCCATAAGAAGAAGGAGGGAGTGTAATGATTGTCAGCAAAGGTTTACTACCCATGAAAGAATAGAGGAATTTCAACCCCTTGTAATCAAGAAAGACGGAAGACGGGAAGCCTATAACAGAATTAAGGTAATTGATGGCATATTAAAGGCATGTGAAAAAAGACCTGTAAGCATCGAGCAGATTGAGGCTTTTGTAATGGATTTTGAGAGAGAGGCGCAGGATAACTGGATAAGGGAGATACCAACCAGGGTAATTGGTGAAAAGATTATGGAATTCTTAAAAACAGTTGACCAGGTTGCTTATGTGAGATTTGCCTCTGTTTATAAACAGTTTAAGGATTTGCATGAGTTTATGCAGCAATTGGAAGAACTTCTAAATCAAAAAAAAAATATTAATACTAATTTGACATGAATAATATCCATAAATTTTATATGAAAAAGGCAATAAAACTTGCCAAAAAAGCCCTTGGCCATGTAAGCCCCAATCCTCCTGTTGGCGCTGTAATTGTAAAAAACGGCAATATCATAGGGGAAGGTTATCATAAAAAGTCAGGAGAGGCTCATGCTGAGGTTAATGCAATAAATTCTGTTTCAGATAAAAGTCTTTTAAAAAATGCAACTCTTTATGTCACTCTTGAACCCTGCAACCATTTTGGAAAGACACCTCCATGCACCGAAGCCTTGCTTGAGGCAGGCATTAAAAAGGTTGTTATAGGCACATTGGATCCCAACAAGGATGTCGCTGGAGGAGGAGCGGAATATCTAAGCTCCAGGGGTGTTAATGTTATTTCAGGGATATGCCAGGAAAAATGCAGGTATCTTATTGCCCCGTTTTCAAAATATAAAAAAACAGGTCTGCCCTGGGTCACATTAAAAGTCGCATCGAGCATTGACGGAAAAACAGCCACAAGAACTGGTGAATCCAGGTGGATAACCAATGAAAAGTCAAGGGAATACGGACATTATTTACGAGGGATTTCAGATGCGATAATGGTGGGTAAAAATACTGTTATTTCCGATGATCCAAGCCTTACTTGCAGAATAGATTGCCCTGCCACAAAAAATCCTGTTCGTATCGTCCTTGATTCCAACTTAAGTCTGGATTTTTCTTATAAAATTTTTAATGATATGCCTTCAAACAAAACTATTGTTTTTACAGGCAGCACAGTTGATAATGAAAAAGTTGAAAGCTTTGTCAGGAAAGGCATAGATATAGTCCAGCTTGACACAGACGATTCAGGCAGGTTGAAAGTGGAAGATTTAATGAAAAAACTTGGGGAAATGGGATTTCAGAGGGTTCTTGTTGAAGGCGGCTCAAATTTAATAGGTAGCATCACGGATAAACTGCTTTTTGATGAGTGTTTTTTCTTTATCGCCCCAATTTTAATTGGCGGGGTTATGTCGCTTCCGAGTATAAGCGGTGTGGGTATAGGAAATATCTCAAATGCGCCGAGATTAAGGGATGTAAGGACAAAAAAACTCGGAGATAATATCCTTATTCATGGTATTTATTCTGATATTGACGAATATTGGAATGGAGAGAAATTCTGATAAATTTTTTCTATTTTAATTGGATAAAAAATTAAATAAATAATATGTTTACAGGTTTAATAGAAGGTTTAGGTGAGATTAAGTCAATAAAACGGCTTGCCAAAGGGATATTTCTGGATATTTCAACAAATTTTTCCATTGATAATCCCCAAAAAGGGGAAAGCATTGCTGTCAACGGAATATGTCTCACTGCAACGGAAATAAATGAAAAGGGTTTTGCTGTGGATGTGTCTCCTGAGACATTAAACCGTTCAAGTCTTCAGAAAATAAAGACCAGCGACACTGTTAATCTTGAAAGGGCATTAAGGGCTACGGACAGGCTGGGTGGACATATTGTGTCAGGACATATTGATTGCGCAGGGGATATAAAAAATATAAGAAATCTCGGTGATTTTACAATTTTTGATTTTGCCATGCCAAATGAATACGCAAAATATGTGGTGGAAAAAGGCTCTGTTTGTATTGACGGAATAAGCCTGACTGTTAATAGCTGCGCTGACACTTCATTTTCAGTTTCCATCATTCCTCACACAATTAAGATGACAAATTTGCAATTTAAGAAGATTGGGGATATTGTAAATCTGGAGTTTGATATAATTGGAAAATATGTGGAAAAACTCATGAGCCGTAAAAATGGCGGGGTGAGTATGGATTTATTAAGAAAACAGGGGTTTTTGGATTATTAAGCATTAAAAAAATCAAATAAGGAGCATAAAATGGAAAGATTTATTTTGCTTGTTTTTTTTGTGTTATTATCCTTTTCATCAATTAATCTGGTTTTTGCATCTGAAACAACAAGTAATCTGGATGACCAGACAAGTGTGTTTCTCACAATTTATAATTCCAATATTGCCCTAGTCAAAGACCAACGAACAATTAAACTCCCTGATGGCGTATATAATCTCAAATTTATGGATGTTGCCTCGAAAATCAAGCCTGAAACTGTTTATATAAAATCCACACTAAACCCCCAGAGCCTTTCTATCCTTGAACAGAATTACGAATATGATCTCTTAAATCCTGAAAAACTTATGGATAAATATGTGGGAAAAGAGGTGAAATTATATTCAAAAAATTATTATACAGATAAAGAAGAGATAGTGACAGCCCTTTTATTGTCCAATAACCAGGGAAGACCAGTATTAAAAATTGGAAATGAAATAACCTTTGGACATAGCGGAAGGATGATTTTTCCGGGTATCCCAGAAAATCTTATTTCAAAGCCAACTCTTGTGTGGCTGTTAAACAACTCATTAAAAGAAGCTCAAAAACTTGAGGTGTCTTACCTTACCGAGGGCATTTCATGGAAAAGTGACTATGTCCTTGTGATAAGCAGGGATGATAAATCCGCCGGTCTTCAGGGGTGGGTTACGCTTAACAATACAAGCGGAACAATGTATAAGAATGCCGGTCTTAAGCTTGTGGCAGGAGATGTAAACAGGGTTTACCAGCAAAGGGTTTATGAAGCGGACGGACTTGCAAAGGCTGGAAGGGTTGCGGCAGCGCCGGCGCAATTTAAGGAAGAGTCTTTTTTTGAATATCATCTTTATACCCTTGACAGGAAAACAACCGTTAAAGATAACCAGACAAAACAGGTAAGCCTTGTTGAGGGTGAGGATATTAAGGTAGAAAAGCAGTTTATTTATAAGGGAATGCGGGATTATTATTATTCAAATTATACCACCAGCTCCCCGTTTAAGACTAAAGTCGGGGTTTTTATAACTCTTTGGAATAAGAAAGAAAACAATCTTGGCATTCCACTTCCAAAGGGGATTGTCAGGGCTTACAAGATGGATGAGGGCAGTAATCTGCAGTTTATAGGCGAGGATTCCATTGACCATACCCCGAAAGATGAAAAAATTACCATAAAGCTTGGGGAAGCATTTGATATAGTCGCTGAAAAAGTTCAGACAGACTGGAAGAAGATTTCTGCTGATACCTATGAGGCAGCCTATACGATTAAATTCAGGAATCATAAAAAAGAGGATATTACAATAAGGGTGATAGAGCCTGTTCCGGGTGACTGGAGGATGCTTGAATCTTCTCATAAACATGAAAAAACCACTTCAAGCACGGCAGAATTTAATATTCCTGTTGCTAAAGATAAAGAGGAAGTATTAAGCTACAGGGTGATGATGAGGTATTAAGCTATTTTATTTAAATTATGAGCAACTGAAAAGATATTGCTGCTTATTAAACTATTGATAAACAAGATTTTATATTGCGGAAATAGATTATCAGGTTGGGTGGGAGTTCTTCTTGGAGGTGATAGACTTGTTGATTTTGAAGGCATACAGGATGACAAATCTGCAAGCTATGCAAGGCTTGTCGCTGAGTATGCAGGAGTGACTTATAAAGATTAAAAATTCACTTTGGGGAAGTTGGTATTCAATCATGGCTTACTTGGCATCTTTAAGGTTTGATTTATAGCGCTATTTATAGTATTATTAAATTGCTATTAAGAATATTGTCAATAAGGTTAAAAATATGGCTCATGTAATCACTGCAAATGAATTAAAAACAAAAGGGGTTTCAGTTTTAGACTCTGAGATTAATGATGAAACAGAGGTAATTATTACTGTCAGAGGGAAATCAAAATATGTTGTTTTACCTGTGGAAAGGTATAATTTTTTAAGGGAATGTGAGTTGGAGGCAGCTTTGTCAGAGGCAAAAAAAGATATTCAAGAGGGTATGTTTGTAAAGGAATCTGTTGAAGAACATATTAAGAGAATAACCCTTGATTGAAATTTTTTATACTGATGGTTACTTAAAAAGGGCAAAAAAGTTTTTTAAAAGTCATACTGAGCTTATTTCCCAATATGAAAAGACACTAAAGATTTTGGAAATTAATCCGTTTCATCCCTCTTTAAGATTACATAAATTACAGGGAAAATTATCGGATTTATACTCTGTGTCAGTCAATATATCCTGTAGAATAACTATTGAATTTTTAATTGATGAAAATCAAATTATACCTGTTGATATTGGTATGCATGAGGAAATTTATTAAAATTTAATCCGGCTTTATTCAATATGTGCTTTTCCCTTCTCATCAACAAAAAAGAGCATTAATCCCCCGGCAAAAAATAAAATAATTATTGACAACAGGCCAATTCTGTGATTATGTGTCCAACTGGTTACAAAACCTATTAATAACGGGCCGATAAGGGTAGCAAACTTGCCCATCATGTCATAAAACCCGAAAAATTCAGCATTTCTGTTTTTTGGGATAATCTTTGCAAAAAAAGAACGGCTTAATGCCTGTATCCCACCCTGAAAAATACCTATAAAAAAGGCAAGCGCATAAAATTCCCAGGGGTTTTTTATCATGCTTCCCCAGATTGTAATAAAAAAATATCCTGCGATTGATATATAAATTCCGGTTTTTGAGCCGATTATCTGTCCCAAATAGCCAAAGAAAAATGCTGCTGGAATACCCACGAGCTGGGTTATAAGAAGGCATAAAACAAGTTTGTCAGCGCCAAAACCAATGGATAATCCGTAATCAATCGCCATTCTTGCAACTGTGTCCACACCGTCTATATAGAGCCAGTATGAAAATAAAAAGAAAAATATAACCCTGTTTTTCCTGAAATTTGAAATGGTATGAAAGATTCTTTTAATGGATTGTGTGACATGGGATTTTATATCAATTAATTCCTCTTTTTTTTCATGTATAAATAAGAAAGCCGGAATTGAAAATAATAGCCACCATACAGCCACAATGGGAAATGAAATTCTGACTCCCTGAGCCTTGTCTTTTAAGAAAAAGAATTCCGGAAAAAATGTGATTAAGATGCAAAAAACAAGAAGGATTGCCCCTCCCAAGTATCCAAGGGCAAATCCAAATGCTGAGACAATGTCGAGTTTTTTTTCCGGCGAAACAATAAGTATAAGGGCATCATAAAAGATTCCCGTTCCCATAAAGCCAATAGAGCCTATGATATAAAAAAGACTTGCTATTACCCAACTGCCTTTGCTTATAAAAAAGAGGGAAAAGGTTGAAATACAGCCCACAAGGGTGAAAAATAAAAGGGATTTTTTTCTGAAACCGCCAATATCGGAAAATGCTCCTATAAGAGGCGATAGAAAAAGCATGATTAATGCGGGGATGGCATTTGCTATACCAAGATGGAGGGTGCTTAGGGCGGTATCGCTGTAAGAATCCCAGTAGTTTTTGAAAAAAATCGGGAAAAAACCCGCAAGAACAATGGTGGCAAAGGCGGAATTAGCCCAGTCATAAAAAGCCCAGGCCAAAACCTCTTTTTTTGTAAGGATTTTTAAGTCATTATTTATATCCAAAATTTTGTAAGGTCAGGAGATTAAGCCAGCTCTTCTTCCGGCACAGGAGGACCATTAATAAGGTCTGAAAGCCAGCATTTTAATTCATAAATAAGGGGATAAACGCCAACTCCTGGTCTTTTGCCAAATTCATAAATTGATTTTTTAGCCATATCTTCGGGAACTTCAATTTTTGCTATTTCTTCAACATCTTTTGATGACCTTTTAAGAAGTGTCACCTGATATGGTCTTTCCCAGTCGTAGAGCACAAAATATACTGAAAATTCGTCACCGCTCCTGGCAAATTCATGTCCCCTTGTCCATCCTGCCCCCCATTCAAGGTATTTGTCAACAGCCTTTTCTGATGTCATGTTCCAGTCAATTTCATTTACAAGATTTCTGTTTTTTTTGAGTTCGTCAGTGGAAAGCATTATAAGTCTCCAAATAATAAATTTTAATTTTTATATAATTTCTGTCATTTTGATTGTTTTATACCTTAAATTTCCTTTTAAGGTGTTTAATCTTTTTTTAAGTTTTAATATCAAAGGATTATTTTGAATATCAGGGACATTAACTTTAGTAAGAATAATCCTGACGTTTATTTTAGAATTTTTCAGATCATCTAAGAGATTATTCATGCTATTGTCTATTTGTCTGATAGCTTCAATAAAATCACAACCTTTTAATTCAATAAAAAAACTATTGTAATCTTCAGGTATGATCACCAAAAAATCACATCGTTTCCCTGAAAAACTCATACATTTATCTATTTCTATTTTTAATAAAAGTTTTTGAGCATTATTCAAGAAAACTATCTGACATTTTTTCTCTGCAATAGTCAATTTTTTTCTACAGTCAGATACCTTCAAACAACAAGATTTCTGAAAAAAATCTAAATTCATCAATTGTTGTCAAGTTCAAAAAGCTTATCAAATGTTTGATTAATAATACGCGATGCGCTATCGATTGCTTCTGTCCTGATTAAGCCTGTCTCAGCGTCTATAATAGATTCAATTTTTCCTTTTTCAACAAAAAAAGCCTGTGTGTTTTGGGGATTTAACCAGAGTCTTTCATTAATGATTTGAGAAACCTGTGATTTATTTATTTGTCCCAAACTGTAAGCATATAAAAGGTTATTAACTGAGGATAAGACATAAGGGCTGTGTGTGGTAATTATTACAGTATTATCTGCTGTATTAATTAACAGGGCTATTAAATCAACAATTTCCTTTTGTGTTTCAGGGTACAGATGGGCTTCAGGCTCTTCAAATACTGTTAACGTCTTTATTTCATCCAATATCAGGAGAAAAATCATTAAAAGTATCCATAAAACCTCTTGTTGACCTGAAGAGGCAAAATTAATTTTTACATATTTATTTGTGTCATAAAATAGTTTTTCACCATCAATATCAGAAATATATGTGCCTTTTAAGATATTTTCTATAATTTTTTGGGCATGTTCTGCGGTTTTTTTATCAAATTTTTCAGTTTCTAATGTTTCTTTGCTAAGTATTATTTTTGATAGGGATTTATTAAATTGAGGTTTTAATGAGTTTACTATTTCAAGATATATTTTCATTAAATCGTCAAGTTTATCTATATGAACGCTGCTTAATTGCTCTGAAAGCATAGAGATTAAACTTCTGCCAGCAGGGATAAAAAGATGATCTGTGTTGTCTGAGAATATATCGGCAAGAGTTTGTTCGATAGTTATATAAAATCTTTTTTTTTCTTCCCTGATAGCCAGATATTTTTTTGATGATGTATAAGTGGAATATTGTTGTGTAATTTTACTCAAAAATTCAGCTATATCATTTTCCAAAGATTTTATTTTTTTTTCAAAGTTTGAGCTAAAAAAACAGTTTAAAGCAAGTTCTTTTTTTATTGTGATGTAAATATCATTACTATAAAAATATTTAATATGAATCTCATTAAAATACTCAGCGGATCCCCAAAATCCCGAAATTTTTTTTCTTATTATTTTGGTTAGTTTTTCTAAAACATTTTCATTTATATTTTTTTCAACACAATCAATAAAATAATCTTTTAAGTTATTTTTAAGGGATTTAAAAAAAAAAACAGTTTTGCTTATTGTGCTTTTACCTGAGGCTTGAGGTCCGATAAATACAATTAGATTGGTAATTTCTATATCAATATTTTCAAGCTGATTAAATTTTGTGATTGAAAGTCTTGGCATTTCTTTTTTTTTATTTTTTTACTAATTAATAATATTAATTATCTTATTGAATTGCAAGTTTAAAGATTCGAAATTTATATTATTTTTTGAAGTGTGCAATCTCATAAAAAAAGGGAGGCATAAACCTCCCTTTTAAGTATTTTATTAAACTTTTATTATGTTATTAGAAATATACCTCAAATGTAAGGTACGCATTATCCATTCTGTCAACTGTTGGGAACATCTGAGCATTAAGAGGATCATTAAGATCATCAACATCTGTTGGAACGCCAAGCCAGTTGCCGCTTCCTGTGTAGTTAATCCAGTAATATTGGTAACCAGCCCTGATAAATGCCTTTCCAAATTTTGAAATTGGTGTTTCAGGAAGATCCCAGATCCAGTAAGCCTCAGCAACATGACCTCTTGTGGAAAGTTTTGCCTGATAAAGGTCATCAGAGGCAGGAGTAAAGGTTATCCAGTATCTTGAACCATAGTTATATTCAAGACCGAATTTACTGTTAAGACTTGCCACAGGAACTCTTAAACCTGCATAAATGGCATAACCAGTATGGTTTTCGGTTTCTCCGGGATTATTGAGAAGTCCGACACCGCCAAGCGCAGCGCTGTCTCCCGCAACATCAGTGTGGCTGATGCCTCCGCTAACAAACCAGTCAACATTATTATATTTATGCATGAAAAGACCGGTTAGGTGATAGATATCACCAAGCTGTGCTGTGGCAGTTTCAGGCAAGCCCCAGATATTTTCATTTTCCATCACATCAGGAATTTCAGCAGCTCTAAATAACTGAACATTAGCAAACATATCTTTTTCTTTGTCATCAATAATATCCCAGCTTACACCGTAAAGGTCTGTGTCATTAAGGGTTGATGTGCCTGGCATATCGTCAAATCCTGCTTCATAGCCACGTCCATAGCATATTCTAACTTTACCTGGAACAGGATTTTGATATGAATAACCAAGTGTCAGACCGTCAAATGTCCAGTCAACGCCAAGACCAATTGGGGTTGCATATCTTTTGTCATAGTTAAGTTTAAGGTGTTCCGGAGGCCCGTCAACAGTTGGTCTTCTTCCCACAGAGAACCATACAGGATAACCGCCGATTTCAGTCCAGTTAACATATGCCATTTCAACCCTTAATGTGTTGTCATTAGGCCTTCTGGTTATGTTTGGATCCCAGTAGAAACCATTGTTGGCAAAAAAAGGAGCTGCTGTTGCCCTTGCGGTTTCCATTCCCCAGATTTTATACATTGCAAGGCGGCCTTTAAATTCAATATTTTCTGTTGCTTTTGCGCCAAGGTTTAATCTTAATCTGTTGGTGTAAAGAAGATCATTGCTTGAGTCATAGCCTTTGTTTTTATAATATCCCAAAGAGTTTAACATTCCAACTCTTTGCTGTTCGTTTAATGCAGGAAAAAGGCTGTTTAATACTTGAAGGCGCTGGGATGAATTCATGCTGTCCCACTGCTGCATCATCTGTCCCATTTGTTGCTGAAGTTGAGGTGAAAGTGAAGGAAATAATGGCATTAAGCCAGCCTGAAGCTGCTGTGAACTAAATGATGCCATTGATCCCATAGCGGTTTGCATTGTTGCTGCATCCCAGTAAGCAGGAATGTCAGCCCGGGCTGAGTCCACCCTGAATCTGAAATCGCCTGACCACTGGACATTGCCAAGCGATTTGGTTTTGTCGGATACCGCATCAACCTTTTCGCTTACCTGTTGGACTGATTCTGTTGTTTGGTTTTGATTTTTTTTAACTTCGTCAAGCTGAGTTTTAACACTCATTAATTCTTTTGTTAAAAGATCAATCTTTTTTTGAAGGTCATCTGTAGTAGGCGCTGCAGTCACTACAAGCGGGAATAGTAGTAGCGCCACAAGGATTGCGATGATTTTCTTTGACATAAATTCTCCCCTGTTGTAATTTTTTTGTAACATATACTTATTGACAATTTTTTTTTAATTTGTCAAGATTTATTTTATAATTTTTTTATTTGTAAAAAAGGAGTTTTTTATGAATTTTATAACATTTTATCAGAATCTAAGGACTAAAATTTCAGATGAAGATGGCATGCTACTTGTTCATAACGGTATTGTAAAAGGTGGATCGAGAGAAGGTAAGGCTGTGAAAAAAGTAACAGTTAGGGTTAATTGGGACAAGCTTGAAGAAATTTTAGAAATTTATCGTAAAACAGAAGGAATATCATTAGTTGAAGCTTATATCAGGGAAGGTGAGCTTTATGTTGGCGATGATATAATGTTTCTTGGTGTCGCTGGCGATGTAAGAGAGAACGTAATTAACACGCTTCAGGCAGTTCTTGACAGGATAAAAAAAGAAGTGACACAAAAACAAGAGATATGAAAGATATTTTATTTCAATTATTTTCAAAAAAAATTGTCAGGCTATGCAGGAAACTTTATTCAAAAGGTTTGATCGCGGGAGCTGACGGCAATGTAAGCATAAAAAACAAGAATAAAATTATAATTACACCTTCTGGTTTTCATAAGGGGTTGGTGTCTTTTAAAGAGATGACAGTCACAGACCCTTCTGGCAGGATTATTTTTGGCAAAAACAAACCTTCTTCTGAGATATCTTTTCACCTTGCAATCTACAAAAAAGATAAAAAATGCAATGCAATTATCCATACCCATCCGCCTTTTGTCATGGCTCTTTACACTGCGGGGTTAAAGATTGCGCCTTATTTTATGGCGGAATCAAAGATGCTTTTTGAGGATAAAATAATAGAAATACCATTTATTATGCCTGGTTCAAAGGAGCTTGCAGATGAAATTTCCGCAAATGCCAATAAAGGTGATATTTTTATCCTGCAAAATCATGGGATTGTGGTAAAGGCAGATACCCTGGAAAATGCCTTTATTTTAACAGAGGCATTGGAACATAATGCAAAGATTAAAATTCTGACACTTCTAAGCGCTGAAAAAAAAGAAAAGGAGAATGTGATTGCTGCGCTTTGCTAAAAAGACCATAATAATTTAACATATCTCCAATATTCCTTTAAAACCGTCAATTTTATAATTTGTTCCCATGAATAATGCAAAATTATCTTTGCCATGACCCACAGGCAGATCAAACAACACAGGGACATTTAATTCGTTAATGGTAATGGTTAATATTTTTTCAAGGTCAATTTTTCCTCCGTTAAAAAAAAATTCTCCGAAGCAAATCCCTTTAACTTTCTCAAGTCTCCCCGAAAGCAAAAGCTGGGTAAGCATTCTGTCAATTCGGTAAGAGGCTTCATTGTGGTCTTCAAGAAGGAGGATTGAGCCATCAAAACGAGGTTCGTATGGTGTTCCGATGGAATTAATCAGACATGTCAGGTTTCCGCCCGTAAGCTTTCCAATGGAAGCGCCTTCTTTAAATATTTTTCCTCTTAATGCCTGTGGTTTCCCGTCAAGGGTATTAAACAGACTTTCCAATGTGTCTGGTGATGATTTAACAAGTGTGGTAAAGAGAGGGGCGTGCAAAGAAATCTTATTAAAGTTTGAAAGGCATGAGTGAAGAAACGTGACATCACTAAAGCCCACAATTAGCGGCGTTTTTTCTTTGTTGTTTATTTTTTTCCATTCAATATATTTAAGCCATTTTAATATGCCGTATCCGCCTCTTGCGCACCATATTATGTCAATTTCATCATCCCAAAAAAGCTCGGTGAATCTATTTGCATTAAGTTCTGGCGGTCTTGCAAGGTATTCGTTAAAACAGTTAACAGGAATAATATCAGATTTATTTTCTAAGATGTTAAATTTTTGAAATTTTTTTATAAACTCAAGATTATTTTCTATATGTTCAGGCGCTACAGGACTTGATGAATTAAACAACGCCACATTAAAATTGTTTTTAATTAAACTGTGAAAACTTATTTTTAGAGCTACCATTTAATAACTATTGAGTTTTGAGGAATTTAATTGTATGTTTTTTTCTTGCAATTATACAGTTTTTTTTGCAAAATATTATTTATGATAAAAAAAAATACTACTTATTATATTATATATCTTTAAAATTTATAATGAAAGAAATTATTATGTTTTACATTGTCCTTTTTGTTATTTTTTTTTATGGATTTCCTGATGATTTATGGGCGCTGCAATCCCACGGCGGAGGAGAAGGATTTATCATTCATCAGCTTGCCCATGTATTATTTGCAGTCGCTATGATTGGTGTGGTTATAATTATAAAAAAAATTAAAGAATTTAAGGGTAGGGAATGGTATTATTTTTCATTAGGGGCGTTTTTTCTTGCTTTTTGGAATATATGGGCATTTATTGGGCATCACCTTGAAAGAAATGTCCTTGCATCATCTTTCATAACATCAGGCGATGGTATTCCCTCAATCACAATCGATAATATTGTGACGCTTATGTATTATATTTATAAAATGGACCATATTATTCTTGTGCCTTCAATGATTTTTTTTCTTATTGGTTTAAAAAAAATATCATCTGACAAGACACCAAAATGAATTTTTTATTACCGTTATATCCGATATGGGCTGTGGATTTTTTCGGATCACTCTCAATGATTGTCCTTGGCACGATTTGTCTTGTTTTTTCCGTTAAAATTTACAAAAAAAATAGAAATAATGTGCTCTTTAGTTATCTCGTATTGTTTTTTGCTGCAATTTTACTTTTTTGCTGGTCACGGTCATTCGGTCATATACTGCAGCATATTTTTCATTTCCTTGATCATAAAACTATCTGGAAACAAATTGAACCATTCAGCGGCTCTTTTAATTCCATGACCTTTTTTATTATATTTTCAATTACGCTTTTTTTCTATAAAATGAAGAAAATTACCGATAAAATGACCCATGACAGGGAAAAGATAATAAAAACAAGCCAGGAAGTTTTGAGGCTAAATGCGGCCATAGAAGAAATTATTACCGAAAGAACAAAGACCGAACTGGCGCTCCGGGTCGCCCATGAAATCAGAAACCCCATAACAATCATTGGGGGCTTGATAAGAAGGTTAATAAAAGAATCTTTTATTGAAAACAGCTTAAACGGCGCAAGAGAAAAGCTCGAAAAAGTTATTGAAAAAGTGGCTCTTCTTGAAAAACTTGTGATTAAGTTTGAGGGTATCAGGGAGAAAGACAAGGCAATTTATTTTGCCCCCTGTGAAATGAATCAAATTGTTGAGGATATTGTTGATGTTGTGAGGCTTGAGGCTTCTGAAAAAGGCATATTGCTTTATCTGGATATTGCCCCGTCATCCCTTGATTTTTATTGTAATAAACATCTTATAAAGGTTATAATCCTTCATGTTGTCAGAAATGCGCTGGATTTTTGCCCCAGGGGAAGTATTATTGAAATAGAAACCAAAAAGATAGCCAAGGGTATTCTGGTAAGGATCACAGATAATGGTCCCGGAATCCCTGAACATATTTTAGCTCATATTTTTGAGCCTTTTGCTATGACCGAATTTGGAGAAACAGGTTTGGAACTGCCTTATATCAAACAAATAGTAGAGGAACACAGGGGTGAAATATCCATTAAAAGCGAGGTTGGAAAGGGCGCATCCGTTGAAATGATTTTTCCCACCCATCTTGATGAGTTGAAAAATATTGCCGGCAACCGCAATAATAAATAATAACAATGTCAATTGACTTTTAGTTTATTGAAACTTAGTTTAATTTGATTATTATTTTATTTATAAGAAAAAAAGATTTTTGCAATAATTTATAAAAATACGGAAGATACAATGGCTGAAAAAGATTATTATAAGATTTTAGGTGTTAATAAAGATACAACGCCTGATGACATAAAAAAGGCTTTCAGGAAACTTGCCTTAAAATATCATCCTGATAAAAATCCCGGAGATAAAAGCGCTGAGGAAAAATTTAAGGAAATCAATGAGGCATACGCAGTATTAAGCGATCCGGAAAAAAGACGTCAATATGACACCATAGGTTCTTCGGAATTCCAGTCAAGATTTTCTCAGGAAGAAATATTCAGGAATTTTGATTTTGGTGATATTTTCAGGGATTTTGGTCTGGGAAGCGGGGATGTGTTCAACAGGATTTTTTATGGTGGAAGGGCTGGCAAAAATGTGTCTTTTGATGACACAATCGGGCAATTTTTTAAGGCAGGCGGTATTAAAGGTAATTTTCAGGAATATGATGCTGGTGGCAGGGATTTTTATGGAAAACCACCAAAAAGTCTTGGAAAAGATGTAGAAATTAAGCTGCCCTTAAAACTCGGAGAAATTATTGAGGGTGTCCAGAAGGTTATTAATATTAATGTTGGGCTTGGGAGTGAAAGGATTTCAGTTAAAATTCCAAGAGGTATAAACCCTGGAAAAAAAATCCGTATAGCAGGCAAGGGAATGCAGGGTACTGGAGGAAGAGGAGACCTATATCTTATTGTGAAACTTGAGGATGACGGCAAATTTAAGTATAAGCACCCTGATGTGGAGCAGGATGTTTTTGTGCCTTTTAGCGTTGCATGTCTTGGAGGTGATGTTGAAATTCCTGCTGTTGAAGGCGGGCAGATAAAGCTTAAAATACCTTCAGGAACGCAATCCGGTCAGGTAATGAGGCTTAAAGGCAAGGGAATTCCTTTGGGGGATGGTTTCAAGGGAGATATGTATGTTAAAATTTTTGTAAATGTGCCAGAAAAACTTTCACCGGAACAGGAAGATATAATAAAAAAACTGGCATTAAAAGGTCTTTAACTCTTTCCATTTTCTTTAAAAGGGTGTATTTTAGTAATTTATTATAAAAAAAAGACACCCAGGTAATTCTTATGACAAAGACTAAAGTTTATAATTTTGCGCTTACAGGCGTTAGCGGCGCTGGAAAAACCAGCTTAATTGAAAATCTTCTGTTTTTTGCAAAAGCTACCAAAATAATAGGTCAGGTTGACAACGGAACATCAAACCTTGATTTTGAGCCCGAAGAAATAGCAAGAAAAATTTCAATAAAATCTTCTGTTTCCCATCTAACATGGAAAGATTCAAAGGTTTTTCCAGTGGATACTCCGGGAGATGATAATTTTTCATATGATAGAAACGTTGCAACATCCTGTGTGGATAATATATTTTTTACCGTTGACGCTTCAGAGCCGATAAAACCACAGACCCTTGCGTTCTGGAGACAGATTAGCTCGCTAAATGCATCAAAAAGTATTCTTATTAATAAATCAGATAAATTAAGCTCTGATATTAAATCCGTTTTACAGCAATTAAAAGAAAAACTGGATATAAAACCCGTTCCTTTTAATTTGCCTTCAATTAAAAATAATGAGTTTAAAGGCGTGTTTGATCTTTTTTCAATGAAATTTTTTGGAGATGAAGGTTTTGATCACTTAAAAGATGACATTAATTTTTTCAGAAGCAATCTTATTGAATTTACCGCAGAATCTGATGATCAGTTGCTTGAGAAATATCTCGAAGGTTGTGAATTCACTTATGAACAATTATTGTACGGAATAAAAAAAGGTATTAAAGACGGGGGATTTGTCCCTGTTTTTTTTATTTCCCCATCAAAAGACAAGGTTTTTGAACCATTTTTGAATTTTGTTACGAATTTTTTGATTTCAGCAGATGAAATCACATTAAACGCAATTGATCCCAATACCAAAAAGACAAAAAATGTTGAGCCAACACCCATAGCGCCTTTATCTGCCAGTGTTTTTAAGACAGTAGTTGATCCCTTTGCAGGCAGGATTAATATCATGCGTATATACTCAGGGACTCTTAAAAACGATATGAGTATCTTTAATTCTACAAAAAATCAGACGGAAAAGTGCGTCAACCTTTTTTATATGCTCGGAAAAAATCAGACATTAATAAGTTCAGCCCAGCCTGGCGAGATTGTTGCCATACCCAAGTTAAAATCAACTGAAACAGGCGATACAATTTGTGACTCTGGCAACCATATTTTATATACTGATTCTATAGTAAAAAAACCTTTGTTATCCTATTCCGTTAAGCCAAAAACAAGGAATGACGAGGAAAAAATCTCGGTTGCAATGGCAAAACTCATTGATGAAGATCCTTCTCTTGTATTTTCAAGGGATTCCCAGACAAATGAGATGATCCTCTCAGGAAACGGACAGATACATTTTGATGTGTCTCTTGAAAAATTATCCAGAAAGTTCGGTGTTAATATTGAATTATTTCTTCCCAAGATACCTTACAGGGAAACCATCAAAGGGGAATCAAAGGGGGTTGTTTACAGGCATAAAAAACAAAGCGGCGGCGCAGGACAGTTTGCTGAGGTACATTTTGACATATCGCCACTTACAAGGGGAAAAGGCTTTGAATTTGAAGAAGCTCTTGTGGGTATGAATGTCCCGAGAAATTTTGTCCCCGCAGTTGAAAAGGGAATAAATGAGGCATTATTATCAGGTCCTTTGGGAGGTTTTCCCGTTGTTGATATTAAGGTCAAATTTTATGACGGAAAATCCCATGAGGTTGATTCATCTGAAATAGCATTCAAGATAGCTGCGATTCAATGTTTCAAAAAGGGCATCCTTGAGGCAAAACCTATTCTCCTTGAGCCGTTTCTGAAATTTTCAATAATAGTTCCGGATGACAGCCTCGGAGATGTGATAGGGGATCTGAACAGTCGCAGAGGCAGGGTTATGGGGATGAATTCACTTCAATATAATTACCATGAAATAACTGCCATTGTGCCACATTCTGAGGTGAGAAGATATTTGCTTGACCTTAATGCATTATCCGGCGGAAGAGGTGTGTTTTCTCAGGAATTTTCCCATTTTGAAGAGGTTCCCAATTCTTTTGTTGATAAAATAATTGCTGAAGAAGGCAAGAAAGAGGAATAAAGAGGTTTTTTTTATTTTGTCTCTTTCATCCTTTAAAGCAGGGGTATTAACCATAAGCGATTCCTGTAGCCAGGGCGCCAAGTCCGATGACAGCGGAAAGCTTATTGTTGATTTACTTAAAAATAATTCTGTCGCAGAATGCTTTTATAAAATCGTTTCCGATGATATTAGCGAAATAACCTCTGCAATAACCCTTTGGACGGATAATTGTTCTGTTGATTTTATTCTGACAACAGGCGGCACAGGTCTTTTTCCAAGAGATGTCACTCCGGAGGCAGTCAGCCCCCTCTTAGACAGGGAAATACCAGGCATATCCGAGGCAATAAGGATTAAGGGACTTGAAGAGACTCCAAATGCAATGCTTTCAAGGGGTGTATCAGGCATAAGAAATAACTGTCTGATTATAACCCTTCCGGGAAGCCCGAAGGCAGTGGGTTTTGCAATGAAACTAATTCTGCCAGCGCTTTCCCATGCCATAAAAAAAATAAAGGGTGATTCCACCCCCTGTCATTTGACAACTAATTAATTATTTTAATAAAATTTAATAAGTTTAGGAAAACCCTTTTATAAGAAAAGTTATTTTAAAACCTTTCCTAAAAATTTTAAATTTTCGAAGATTATTGTTTTTAAAAAATAAAAAGATAAAGAAGGATATTTGTATATGAAAATTGGTATAGTTGGGCATCCCCAGAGTGGTAAAACAACCATATTTAATACCCTTACAGGTTCAACCATTGACACAGGGTCATTTCAGGGCAAAAAAGAGCCAAATCTTTCAGTGGTAGATGTGCCTGATGTCAGGATTGAAAAACTCACTGAATTATATAATCCCAAAAAGACAATTAATGCCCAGGTTCATTATCTTGATATAGCAGTGGAACTCAGTCCTGAAAGGGAAAAAGAAGCGGCTGTTGGGGAGATAATAAAGCTTTTAAGAAATGTTGATGCGTTGCTTCTTGTTATAAAAAATTTTGAACTTCACGGTATGCCCCCAACCCCTCAGGCAGATTATGATTCATTCGAATCCGAACTGATATTAAGCGACCTTATTTCCATAGAAAACAGGCTTACAAAGCTTGAAAAGGAATTTTCAAAGGGTAAAAAGGGAGATCCAAAGGAATTGGAATTGTTAAGAAAGGCAAATGAACTCCTTAACCAGAACAAACCATTAAGAAATGATTTGGAGATTGTAAATTCTCCGCTTCTTAAAGGCTTTACATTTTTATCCTCCAAACCATGTATTGTTATTATTAACAGCGGCGATGACGCAATTCTTGGCGCCACAAAGATTAATACTGAGGTGGTTGAGATCAAGGGAAGGCTTGAAATGGAGCTTTCACAGCTTACTGAGGATGAGGCGCAGATTTTCAGGGAGGAAATGGGCTTAACTCAACCTGCGACACAGAAAATAATAGAAGAATCTTATAAAATACTCGGGCTTATCTCATTTTTTACCGTTGGTGAGGATGAGGTAAGGGCTTGGACAATAAAGAGGGATTCCTTTGCGCCAAAGGCGGCAGGGGCAATTCATTCTGATATAGAAAAAGGGTTTATCAGGGCTGAAGTGGTTTTTTATGATGATTTAATGGGATTTGGCACATATACAGCGGCACAAAAGGCAGGCAAGGTAAGGCTCGAAGGTAAGGACTATATTGTTAAAGATGGAGATATAATTAATTTCAGGTTTAATGTCTGATTAAAGAAATTCACCCGTTATTCAAATGCGGGTGAATTTCTTTAATCAAAAAAAATTAAAACTTACTGACCAGGTGAGGCAAGAAGGAAGATACCAGTCATTTTAAAAAGCATTGCATTCATTCTGTTTAATCCGTATATCTGTATATTGATGTTTTTTTCTTCTTTAAGTTGTTTAAAGCATTTTAAAAGAAGAGCCACACCCATTGAGTTAATTCTGTCAGTATTTGTAAAGTCAAATTTTACCACTGATTTATTGGCTTTGTTTACTATCTCATTTAAAGATGTCTCTGAATGAGCATCAATATTCCCCTTTAACCCAAAAAGAATGTGGTCATTATTCTCCATAATATCAACCTTTAATCCTTTTTCCATTATATCCTCCGATTAATTTTTTTGAACTTGTATATGAAAACCTTTTTTATTCATAGGGTCAAAATTTGGATTCATCAAGAGATGTCCTCCTACTTTTGTTTCTTTTCCAGGATCAATTATAACATGAAAAAGATCAAAAAATCTTGACATTATAAAGAATCCTCTGCCGCCTGGAGTTTCAAAATCAACCTCATCGCCGTTATTGTTTTTTTCAAGTAATTCTAACACAGTATTGGGGAGAAGGCTACCCCAGTTATCGCTTATTTCCATTGTTAATGTCTTGCCATCATATGCGTAGAAGAAAATAATTTTTTCTTTGTTCAGGGTTGATCTTGCATCACCTTTTTTAAACAAATTATTACCCACATCGGTTTTAGGAGCGCCAAAAAGGGCGTTTTCAAGCATTTCATCTGCAAGAAGAGCCACCCTTTGCTTAAAAAATTCAACTTCTTCACCATCGCCTTTTATAAGGTCTTCAAGTTTTTTTATAAGAATTTCTTTTTGTTCGGAATTGCTGACTTCTTCTGAAAAAACCTTAGTATCTGGAGAAATATAATCGTTTATGTTAATTTTTTCGCGATTTGCAATTTTTTTGATGGTTACGGCAAATCTTTCTCTATAAAATTTCTTAACATAATCTTCTTCTTCATTTGGCTTAATGAGAACATGATATATGTTATTTTTTATAAGATATTTGAAAGAGATAGGATTTTCTGAATCAGTAAGAAAAATACAAAATTCAGCCAATGGTCTGGATTTTTTTATTGTTTCAACTATTCCAGGACATTGATGTAAAAAAAAATCCGATGAAATTCCAAATACAGCGATATTATTGTCATAATTTTTTATATACTCAGAAAATTCTTTTTCATTGTTATAGATATAAGATTCTAAGTTATCTAACTCTGAAAGATAATCCTTCCATTGTCGCTGTTCTTCTAAGTCCTTGAATATAAAAAAATACATAGTTATATTATCTTTTTTGTCTCTTAGTATGTTAAAAAGTATGTCATTAAGAATGAAATTTTAATAATATTATTCTGTTTTTGCAATAAGCATTGAAACATCATCTTCGAAATCTTCGCTTCCCTGAAATTCCACAGCCTTTTTTACAAGAATGCTTCTCATCTCATTGGGATGAAAGTTAATTGTAGACTTAAATGCCTCTCTTAATCTGTCATAACCAAACTGTTCTCCATGTTGATTTTCACATTCAAGAATTCCATCTGTGTACAGAAAGAGTGTGTCTCCGTTATAGAACTGTGTGCTGTATTCAGTATATTGGGTGTCTGAGTCAAAACCAAGTGGAAAACCAGAAACTTCTTCAAGAAATTGGACATCCTGGTGAACTCTTCTAAATATTATAGGGAAGTTATGTCCTGCATTTGAGTAGATTATTTCACCTTTTTCAAGGTCAATAAGGGCAATAAGGCATGTCATAAGAAGGGACTGTCTTGCTGTCTGAAGTATTGCTGTGTTCATTTTGGTGAGAAGCTCACCTGGTGTTGTGACTCCCATGGAAACAAGGGTGTGGAGGCTTGCTTTGGCCGCGGTTGTAACCATGCCTGACTGAACGCCATGACCGCTCACATCTCCTATTACAAGACCGATTTTGTTATCATCAATTACAAAGTAGTCGTAAAAATCTCCGCCTATTTCTGTGGATGTTGTAAGACCCGCGCCAAGCACCAGAGATTTAAAATAAAATATCGGATCAGGCAGAAGGTCATTTTGAATACGGCTTGCCTGAGTAATTTCTTCTCTTATTCTTTCACTCATTTTTCTTATTGTGTCAAGCAGACTGTTTTGGGTATTTGAAACCTTCATCATAAGGTCTGCGACAGATACTGAACCGGTAAATTTGCCATCATCAACCACAGGAAAGGCATCAATTTCAAGGGCAGGGTCAATCATAAGAAGTTTTTCCAGCGCCATATTAACGTCGGTGTCTGATCCCATGCTCAGATCAAATTCTTCTTTAAGTATGAAAATTGATTTTTTTGAATAAAGTTCCACTGCAAAAGGTTTTCCAAGATGCTTGGAAAAAAAGTTTTTTCTTGTGACATAACCAATGTATTTGCCATCTTTTACAAGGGGGACGCCAAGGAGGTCACTGTCCTGCTGAAAGAGAGGGATTACTTCTTTGACCTGCATCATCGGATCTATTACGCCTGATGTTCTGATAATTTCCTTGATAAGAGGAACTACTTCTTTTTTTTCCATAATAAAAAAACCTCTTTATGATTTATATTTTCAGATAAATGTTTTATTAAATAAAATTAAAATTATAATAAGGGATATTCATCAAATTATGTTACAGCTTTATTACATGAAGGTGTAATTTTATTTAATAACTAAAGGAGAAGATAATTTTAACATTATGAATTCATTCAAGATTGGATTTATTGGCGGAGGACAGATGGCGGAGGCTATTATAAAAGGTCTTCAGAAAAACGGATTGGATATCAAAAAAGTATATGTTTCGGAGCCTTCGGAAGCAAGGAAAAAATACTTAAAAGAAGAAACTGGGGTAAATATTGTACAAAACAGCGCTGAGCTTCTGAATTTAACTGATGTAATAATCCTTGCAGTAAAACCGCAGATAATTAAGGTTGTTCTTTCAGAGCTTAAGGGTAGTGTTAATCAAAATCATCTTATTGTTTCAATTGCAGCGGGCATAACAATAAATAATCTTGAAGATGGTCTTCCAGATTTTGCAAAGGTTGTAAGGGTTATGCCAAACACCCCGGCTATGGTCATGGAGGCAATGTCTGTCATATCCAAAGGCAAAAATGCCACAGAGGATGATCTTGATGTTGTAAGAAAAATAATGGGCGCAATAGGAAGGGAGACAGTCCTTCCTGAAAAGATGATGGATGCTGTCACTGCATTAAGCGGTTCAGGTCCTGCCTATGTTTTTCTTTTTATTGACTCCCTTATATCCGCAGGTGTGAGAGAAGGCCTTTCAAGGGATGTGGCGACAGAACTTGCGCTTCAGACCGTGATTGGCTCTGCAATAATGATGAAAGAAACAAAAAAGAAACCGGCCGAACTTGTTGAGATGGTGACAAGTCCCGGAGGAACAACTATTGAGGCGCTTTTTTTCCTTGAAAAGAATGGTTTTAAAGGCATAATAATGGAGGCTCTGAGG
Organism: Desulfobulbus propionicus; assembly: GCA_020720325.1. Lineage (GTDB taxonomy): Bacteria > Desulfobacterota > Dissulfuribacteria > Dissulfuribacterales > DYOW01 > DYOW01. The sequence continues at coordinate 7,131 of DYOW01000010.1, read as the reverse complement.
GGGGCAAGAATCCGTTCCGAGGAATTAAAGAATTAAATTTTTACTATGAAAGAAAAACAACCAGTCCATATTCCTTTTAAGAGGATATGGAAACTTATAGAACCATACACAGCAAGGGTAATTATTGCGGTAATATTCAGTCTTGTGGTGACAGGCATGAATGGTCTGATTGCCTGGCTTGTGAAACCCGCGATGGATCATATCTTTATTGAAAAAAGATATGAATTTCTTATGTATCTGCCGCTTGGTGTTTTATTTATATATATTGTAAAGGGCGCCGCTGATTTTGCCCAGATATATCTTATGAGGACAGCAGGACTAAGGCTTGTAAGGGATATGAGAAATAATTTTTTTGCTGAGCTTTCAGCTTTGCCCATATCAAGCATAGCTAAGACCAAGTCTTCTGATTTAGTTTCAAGACAGCTTAATGATATAAGCATGTTAAGCCAGATACTTTCTGAAAGTTTCAGGACTTTTTTTGTGGAGATACCAACAACAATGGTTTTAGTGGGTATCGCCCTTTATAGAAGATGGGATCTTACGCTTTTTAGTTTTCTTATGCTTCCGGTTGTTGCCATAGGCACCAGAAAAATAAGTGTTTATGTCCGCAGAAAGAGAAAAGAAGTTCAAAGATATGCGGCAATTCTCACCCACAGGATAAACGAGCTTGTGACCGGCATCAAAATTGTTAAGATTTTTGGTCTTGAAGAAATAAAGATAAAGCAGTTTAAGGGTGAAAATCATAAAAATTACCGTCATTCCGCAAGTGTCATATACCTTAAGGAAGCCACAAGATATATGTTTGATATTATGACAGGAATTTCAATTGCGCTGATACTATGGTACGGAAGCAAGCTGGTTGTGACCGGGGTAATGACAGCAGGTGATTTTTTTTCCATTATCACTGCTATTATTCTTATTTTTAACCCTGTAAAAAAGATAGGCAATGCTTATACTGTTTATCAGGAATCCCTTGGAGTTCTTGAGAGGGTTGACGGCGTTATGAACCTTGAGCCTGAAAAAAGCGGAGAAAAAAAAATTGACGGTCTTAAAAAACATATAAAATTTAAGTCTGTAAGTTATAGCTATAAGGATGACGAAGAACCTGTTCTTAAGAATATTGATTTTCAGATAAATAAAGGGGAAGTTATTGCATTTGTTGGACCAAGCGGCGCAGGTAAAAGCACAATAATTGATCTTGTGTCAAGGTTTATTGACCCTCAGAAGGGACAGATTTACTGGGATGATATTCCCTTAAAGGAGGCTGACCTTAAATCTTTAAGGAGTAATATTGCGGTTGTAAGCCAGGATGTGATACTTTTTTCAGATACAATAAAGGATAATGTATTATACTCAAGGCCTGACGCGGGATTTGATGAGGTTGAGGAATCGTGTAAGGTGGCAAATGCCCATGATTTTATAATGCAGATGCCGCAAAGTTATGATACCATGCTTTCAGAAAGGGGATTAAATTTATCAGGAGGTCAAAGACAAAGGGTTGCTATTGCCAGGGCAGTTCTTAAAAATCCTTCCCTCTTAATTCTTGATGAGGCGACGAGCGCCCTTGATAATATCTCGGAAAAGCTTGTGCAGGACTCCATAAATAAGATAATGAAAGGTCGCACCACAATAATTATTGCACACAGGCTTACATCCATTCAAAATGCGGACAGAATCTTTCTTATTGACAAAGGAAGGATAATAGCCGCAGGATCTCATGAAAATCTCATGGAAAATTCAAAATTATACGCAGAGCTTTATTTAACTTTAAAAGAAGGTGATAAAAATGAAAAATCATAGATTTAAGGGGATTATTTTGGCAGGGGGCAGCGGAACAAGGCTTCATCCCCTTACAATTTCAATAAGCAAGCAGCTTATGCCAGTTTATGACAAGCCAATGATATATTATCCACTGTCTGCATTAATAATGGCAGGAATCAGAGAAATTTTGATTATTACCACACCCCATGACCAACTTTTATTTAAGAATCTTTTGGGAGACGGAAGCCAGTGGGGAATAAATCTTTATTATGAAATTCAGCCAAAACCCGAAGGACTTGCCCAGTCATTTATTATAGGTGAAGATTTTATCGGGGATGGCAATGTGTGTCTCATACTCGGAGATAATATTTTTTACGGTCATGGCATTAATAATCTTATTGATAACGCTATTTCAAGGGAAAAAGGCGCGACCGTATTTGCATATTATGTTAAAGACCCTGAGAGATACGGTGTTGTAAGCTTTGATAAAGTTGGCAGGGCGTCAAATATTGAGGAAAAACCCAAAAAACCCCTTTCAAATTACGCAGTCACAGGATTATATTTTTATGACAACAGGGTGATTGAAATTGCAAAATCCATAAAACCATCCAAAAGGGGAGAGCTTGAGATAACAGATGTAAATAATGTCTATCTAAAGGAAGAGGAACTTTATGTGGAGATTATGGGCAGGGGCTTTGCATGGCTTGATACCGGCACCCACGATTCACTCTTAAGCGCCGCAAATTTTGTAAAGGTTGTTGAGGAAAGACAGGGGCTTAAGATATGCTGTCCTGAGGAAGTCGCATTCAGAAAGGGATTTATTACAAGGGAGCAGCTTGAAAATCTTGCAAAAAAACTGTCAAAAAGCGGTTATGGCGAGTATTTAATGAATATCATAAATGAGGTTTATATAAATGATATTTAATTTTTTTTATTTGGTGATTTTTTATGAATGTTATAAAAACTAAAATCAGGGATTTGCTGATTATTGAGCCTAATGTTTTTGGGGATGCAAGGGGATTTTTTCTGGAGACCTATCACAAAGAGAGATATGGCGCTCCCATTGGCAATTATGAATTTGTCCAGGATAACCTTTCTTTATCAAAAAAAGGGGTCTTAAGGGGGCTTCATTACCAGAAACCAAATGCTCAGGGAAAGCTTGTAGGGGTTATAGAAGGCGATGTTTTTGATGTTGCTGTGGATTTGAGGCAGGATTCACCTACTTTTCTTCATTGGGAGGGTGTTATTCTTTCTGGTGAGAATAAAAGACAGTTCTGGATTCCGCCTGGTTTTGCCCACGGATTTTGCGTTTTAAGCGAAAGAGTGTATTTTTCATATAAATGCACTGAATTTTATGAGCCATCATCAGAAAATTGTATACTTTGGAATGATCCTATGATAAATATAGAATGGCCCATTGAAAATCCCGAACTTTCACCAAAGGACTTAAAGGGTTTTAATATTAAAGATATGGACAAAAGCAGTTTTTTTTGAGATAAATATGAAACCAGAGAACATATTGATAACCGGAGCTTCGGGTCAGGTTGGATACGAGTTAACAGCATATCTTAACCGTTGTGGTTTTAATGCTGTTGGTTTGTCAAGAAGTCAGCTCGACATAACTGATTTTGATTCAATAAAGCATGCAATAAAAACCTACAAACCTCAAATTATCATAAATCCCGCAGCTTATACCAATGTGGACGGGGCTGAAACCGATATTGATATGGCTTACAGGATTAACAGGGACGGGCCTGAAAATCTTGCAGTTTTATGCAAAACCCACAATGTTTCCCTGATTCATATATCAACAGATTATGTCTTTGATGGCAGCAAAACCACACCTTATCATGAATCCGATGAGCCAAACCCTATAGGTGAATATGCAAAAAGCAAGTATGAAGGGGAAATTGCAGTTAAAGAAAATATGAATGATTATTTAATATTAAGAATAAGCTGGGTATTTGGTAAATACGGGAAAAATTATGTTAAATCAGCATTAAACTGGGCAAAAACAAAAGACAAATTAAATATTGTTGATGACCAGATAGGTTCTCCCACTTATGTGTCTCACATATGCGGGGCAATTGCATTTCTTTTAAAAAAATATTTTAAGGAAGAAACCTTAAAATGGGGATTATATCACTATTGCGGTTTACCCACTGTCACAAGGTATAATTTTACAAAAATTATTGTTGAAGAAGGCTTAAAATGGGGATTTCTGGAAAAAGCCCCGGAACTTATCCCTGTGCCATCAACATTTTTCCCAACCCCCGCAAAAAGACCTCAAAACAGCTCTATGGATTGCAGCTTGATCTGGGAAACCTTTGGAATTTATCAGAAAGAATGGAGGGAAGGTGTGCGCCATATTATAGATGTTTTGAAGGAAGTTAAATGAAATGACCTGTAGTTTGTCAATTGTTTTTGCTTTGAACAGAATTAATATAATTTAAGACATAAAGACTGTAATATGTTGATTCGAGAAATGAAGAACCCCCTGATGTCCTTGAAAAACCACTGTCCTTTCTTTTACAGGATATTAAAAATGATTGCAGTGATTGGCAGTTGTTTGGTTGTAAATTAGCATAATTTTCAAGTATTTTTACAGCAAAATAGGCATTTTCAACAAACGAAGTTGTGTTTGGCTTAAAACCAAATCCTCCATCACAGTTTTGTGAGTCAAGTATATATTTTAATAAGAATTTTGGAAATTTTTCCTTAACTGGAGCTTGGGAACGAGGAAAGTTACAAATTCATTTAGAATTAAATTCTGATGTAAGTCATTGCGGTTTTAATAATTAATTTGTATTATAGATTATTATAAAATAAAAAAATTTTAAAAATAAAAAATTCAAATTTATAAAAAAACATGCAGGAAAAAAATATTTTAATCACTGGCGGCGCAGGATTTATTGGCTCGAATTTTACACATTATTGGCTTAAAAATCATAAAGATGATAATGTGATTGTTCTTGACGCCTTAACATACGCAGGCTCATTAAAAAACCTTGATGAGTCAAAAGATAATAAAAAATTAAATTTTATTAAAGGCGACATCTGCGATTATGAATTAATTAAAAAAATATTAACTGAAAGACAGATTGATATAATTGTACATTTTGCAGCGGAAAGCCATGTTGACCGCTCCATAACAGGTCCTGATGAATTTATCCGCTCAAATATAACAGGGACGCATAATCTATTAAAGGCAAGCCTTGAAGTCTGGGAAAAAGGTGATATGCAAGGCAAATTATTTCATCATATATCAACCGATGAGGTTTACGGCTCGTTAAAACCGGATGAACCACCCTTTAAGGAAACCAACCAATATAGGCCTAATTCGCCGTATTCCGCAAGCAAGGCTGCGGCGGACCACCTTGTGAGGGCATATAACAAGACATATAATCTTCCCATAACTGTTAGTAATTGTTCAAATAACTATGGTTCATACCAGTTTCCTGAAAAGCTTATTCCTTTAATGATAATTAATGTTTTAAAAGGCATTGCGCTTCCTGTTTATGGAGACGGCTTAAATGTCAGGGACTGGCTCTATGTTGAAGACCATTGTCTGGCTATTGATTTAATTATCCAGAAGGGCAAAAGAGGGGAGTTTTATAATGTTGGCGGGTGTAATGAATGGAAAAATATTGATATTGTCAAACTTATTTGCTCATTAATGGATGGGATTTTTGACACTGATAAACAGTTGCGTCAGATATTTCCTGATTCACCTATGGCAAAAGGCAAAAAGGCTGAAAGTTTAATAAGTTATGTCAAAGACAGGCTTGGTCATGACAGAAGATATGCTATTGATAACTCTAAAATCAAAAATGAACTGGGTTTTGAGCCACTTGAGACCTTTAAGACAGGCATTCAAAAGACTGTGAATTGGTACATTAAGAAAATGTCTGAAGGTTTTTATAACATATAATAGTTATTTTAGTCTTAAAAATCCTGAAATAATAATTTTTTTTTATTTTTTTTCAAGATGAATTATTTCAGTTGGTTAATATAGCAACAGTGTGGCAAAAAAGTCTCATGAAAAATCCTGTTTTTGTGACTTTTTTGGCTCATAATTAGTCTCTTAAATTAATGCTATGCTAACCAATTGAAATAATTTTATTTTATATCGGAATAAAAATTGCTAAATAGAAATATAAAATTGATTGCATAAGGATTTTATATTTTGAACAGATATCAGCATACATTAAGAAAACCCTTTCAAATAGAAGGCATTGGTTTGCATACGGGCAAAACTATTAAAATGAGGGCGCTGCCTGCCCCTGCCAATACCGGCATTCGTTTTTTAAGAACTGATATAATGCCACATACAATAATTCCTGCAAGACTTGATTTTGTTGTGGATACAAGCCTTTCCACTGTAATTGGCATTAATAATTTACGTATTCACACCATTGAGCACCTTATGGCTGCTTTTTCAGGTATGAATGTTGATAATGCCATTGTTGAGCTTTCAGGCCCTGAAGCGCCTATTTGTGACGGAAGTTCTGATTTTTTTGTTCAAAGCATCAGGGAAACAGGTATTAAAGAGCAAAATTCACTAAGACATTATATTGAAATAATTGAGTCCTTTTCTTTTGTGCATGGAGATAAAAGAATTGAAGTAAAACCTGCGGGAGGTTTTGAGGTTTTTTGTGAGATATCATATAATCATCCCCTTATAACCTATCAGAATTTTAATTTTTCCCTTTCTGAGGGCAATTTTTTTGATATTTATAATGCAAGAACATTTGGTTTTCTGAGTGATGTGGAAAAATTAAAGGCAATGGGGCTTATTATGGGCGGTTCGCTTGATAATGCCATTGTCCTTGACACAGAAGGGGTTATTAATCCAGAGGGACTTCGTCATCATGATGAATTTGCCCGTCATAAAACCCTTGATATAGTAGGTGATATGTTTCTTTTGGGTTATCCTGTTTTGGGAAAGGTGAGCGCTTATAAATCCGGACATCAGTTACATTATCAGTTTGCAAAAGCGCTTTATTCAAACAATAAGCTCTGGAAATTAACCACAATGGAATCTGAGTACGAAACCATCCGTTCTGATTTTGAATTTCCAGCGGTTTCTTACAACTAAAAAGCAAAATTTAATAAGATTCTGGTGAGGGTAGGGAAACTTTCTATAATTGAGAAAGTTTCCCTTTTTTTATTTGTATTTGAGATAGTGTTAAATTTTAAACTCCAAAAGGCAACCTCTAAAAATTAGATTGCTTCGCAACAATCTTCCTCGCAATGACAATGTCCGTCATTGCAAAAGGTAGCGAAGCAATCTCAAATTTTTTACATGGATGTAAAAAATGAAAAAATGCTTTAGTATTTTTCCCTTTAGGGTGAAAAACAAGGATGTTT
>DYOW01000178.1 GCA_020720325.1 Desulfobulbus propionicus | reverse complement strand
CTTCCCGTTATTGTTACAGATCAGGGCGGTCCAAAGGAAAGCATAATTCCAAATGTCACCGGACTTATTGTGGAAGGCAAAAATGTAAATGATCTTCTGGCTGCCATGATAATACTCCTTGACGACGGCGATATGAGGAAACAAATGGGTAAATCAGGCAGGGAAAATACTGAAAAACAAACCTTTGAGTCAACTTTTAACCAAACATGGGAGATTTACTCCGACCTGTACAGTCCATTCGGATGCTAAAAAAATTATCAAAAAAAAGAGGGAAAAAAATGACCAAAACCTTTGTATTTGACACAAATGTCCTGCTTCATAATCCAGGCGTTATTTATGCCTTTGAAGAAAATGAAATTGTTATACCTTTTGCCGTTATTGAAGAAATAGATAATCAGAAAAAAAGACAGGATGAAGTGGGCAGAAATGCAAGGGAAGCCTCAAGAATGCTTGATGAATTAAGAATCAAAGGGACACTTTCGGATTTTATACCACTGCCTAATGCAGGATCATTAAGAATTGAATTAAATCACCAGGAACTCGAAAAACTGCCACCTGGTCTTGATATAACTAAAATAGACAACAGAATACTGGCTGTGGCTTATGCCCTTCACAGAGAGGGTAAAAATCCCGTCATACTTGTCACAAAAGACCTTAACCTCAGAATTAAGGCAGATGCGCTGGGAATCAAGGCGGAAGACCTCATAAATGAAAAGGTGGACTACACCCATCTATACACAGGTTTTATCGAAAAAGAGCTTAATTCTATTGAAATAGAGATGTTTTTCAAGGAAAGAAAACTTGTTCTTCCAAGCCCCAACGGCTACTATCCGCACCAATTCATAGTAATGAAAAATCCAGCTCACCAATCCCAGTCAGCAATCGGTAAATATTTCAAAAGTGAAATATCAGCGCTTAATCACTCAGACAGCATGAATTTCGGCATCCGCGCAAGAAATAAAGAACAAAAATTTGCCCTTGAACTCCTTCTAAACGATGACATAAAGGTTGTGACCCTTGTTGGCCCAGCAGGAACAGGAAAGACTCTTCTTGCCCTTGCGGTTGGAATGGAAAAAGTCCTTGAACAGGGCGCATACAACCGGCTCCTTGTCACAAGACCTGTTGTTCCAATGGGAGATGACATTGGTTATCTTCCCGGAACAAAAGAAGAAAAACTTCGCCCGTGGATGCAGCCTATTTATGATAACCTCGAATTTCTTTTCAGCAACTGCGCAGACAGGGCTGATATTATAAAAGACTATATGTACCGGGATATATTTCAGATGGAAGCCCTGACCTACATTAGAGGAAGAAGCATTCCAAACCAGTTTATTATCTGCGATGAAGCCCAGAACCTCTCACCGCACATGATTAAAACCCTCATAACAAGGGTGGGCGAAGGCTCAAAAATCGTATTTACAGGAGATCCCGAACAGATAGACCACCCATACCTTGACGCAAGCAGCAACGGACTTACATACCTTGTTGAAAAACTTAAAAGCGAGGATATAACCGGCCATGTCTCCCTTGTAAAAGGCGAAAGATCAAAGGTGGCAGAGCTTGGCGCAAGGCTTTTGTAATTTTTTTTATTTTTTTTGATTTATTGGAAAAACCCTTTTTATAAAAAGGGTTTTTCCAAACCTTTTCCCAAAAATTTTAAA